>NZ_WSSC01000010.1 GCF_009792895.1 Pigmentibacter ruber | reverse complement strand
CCTAAATGTACATTTACCTTATTATTTTAATTTTTTAAAGCAAACAAATTTTATTTTTTAGATAATTTTCTTGCAAATTAAAGTTTTTTAGATATTTAGTAAAGCTATATTTAGCAAATTAATTAGGCACTAAAGATGTTTGTAAAACTAAATTTGTTGTGCAATATAATACCCATAGGAAAAAATATTTTCTATTCCTATTATCTATTAGTTACCTTATTTAGAAGGTCATTTAAAAATGCTGTCAATTTTAGAACTTGCCCAATTAGCATTGGATGTTTACTGTGACCCAAAAGAAAATGATATAAGAAAAAAATATTTTAATGATAATTGGGAGGCAGGACCATCTAATGATCACAGAGGCAAACCAGAATTCGATATTGCTACTAAGCCATACAATACTTATCCTACGGAATCTTGTCCTAAAACAGGTTTGTATGCTCGAGTTTACATTCATAAACGCTTAAATTATGGTGTTTTAGCTATCCGTGGGACAGAAAAAGAGACTAATGATTTTGCTGCAGATTCTGACTGGCTTTTAAATAATGAATCTCAGCAACTTAATGACTTAATAGAGTTTCATGCAAAAGCAAAAAAGCACTTTTTTGAAATCAAAAAACCATTAAAATATGTTTGCGGACATTCATTAGGGGGGATATTAGGAAAATCGTTAGCACCAATTTCAAAACTTCCAACTTGTGCCTTTAATTCTCCGGGTGTGTTAGATTTTGTATTGGCAAATGCAAGGAGAAAAGGAAATAAAAATATTACTATGGAGGAATTTGAAGCTGGTATGAAATCTAATCAAGTTATAGTAACTTTTGTTGCAAACAGGGACATGGTTGGGGAAAGAAAAAATGACGCTGACTTGGGAACCCGAATTTACTTAGCCACAAGGCCATTTAACCCACTGACAATGCACGACTATAACAATTCTAAAGAACTTCAAAAAATTGTAGAAACTAGAAAATTGGGGGATAAAGAATATCCTACAACTTTTGAAGTGGATAGAGTTCACTCAATGGTGGACTTGTTTAAATATTTTTATGTCAATGACTACGAAAATGTTTACTTAGAAAAATATAAAAATTTTGATAAATTTAAAGAAAGATACTTTTGTCACGTTGCTATTCGTTCTTCACGCACTATGAATCCTCGTAATATTAATATGTATCAAAAACAAATAAAAGATCGGGAGGAACAAATAAAAAAATATTGCACTATATATGATCAACATAAAGAAAATTTTAAACATTATCTGGCAGTACCTTTGACAGATGAATTGCTTAACAATCCTGTCAAACAAAAAAGGTAGTTATTACAATATTAATTTTTTAATTTCAGTAAAGCATATTCTAAAATAGAACTCATCAGTTATTTTAAGCTTTAATTTTATTGCTAAAATTGCTAAAGTTAGCTTTACTAAATATCTAAAAAACTTTAATTTGCAAGAAAATTATCTAAAAAATAAAATTTGTTTGCTTTAAAAAATTAAAATAATAAGGTAAATGTACATTTAGG
>NZ_WSSC01000008.1 GCF_009792895.1 Pigmentibacter ruber | reverse complement strand
TAGCTTTACTAAATATCTAAAAAACTTTAATTTGCAAGAAAATTATCTAAAAAATAAAATTTGTTTGCTTTAAAAAATTAAAATAATAAGGTAAATGTACATTTAGGAGGTTTAGTTAAAATAAGTTGAGCATAAATATGAACTCATAAAAAATTAAGGCAAAAATAAATTAGAAAGACAGCCAAAGAAATGCAAACTAACCTAAGAAAAATATTAGTATTAATAATGTTTTTAGTTAACTTAAACTGTTATGGCAGTACGGAAGAGTTAAAAGCTTTAGTAGAAAGAAACTGTGACATAAAAAGTTACAAAGCTGAAATAGGCACTATATTTATTGGCAGTTGTTTAAATGCCAAATTAACCAGCGAAGTAACTGTGTTTTTAAATAGCAAAAAAATATTTTTTGCAGAAATGAAATTAGATCATGGACTACCTGAAAAAATTGAAGATGTTCTTTTAATTAGTGGACAAATAAAACCTACAAGTACATTTGGCAAGTGCAATAAAAAGTACGTTATTATTGATACAAACCCTGCAACAGCGCAAGTGGTAGAATTTGGGGTGCCTAATTTGTGCTTAAATATACGTTCTTCAAATTTATTTAGTACTAGTATTGACAAAGAATCGTCCTTTAATCCAAAGCAAATTGCAAATGGCTATTCTATTTCACCTAGCGGTAAGGTAGATATAGATTACTTTATGGGTAAACTTTACTATCTAGACAAAGAAAATACCACATATGAAAAAGAAAATATTTATTTAGAACGAAAAGAATTATATTCCGATGCACTTCGTGAGTATATTGTATACCATGATTTTTTTGGTTCCAGAGAACAATTTTATAAAAAATACCAGTTTTATGAAAAGGTAACAAAAATAAATTTAAATGATGCGGAAGTAAAAAGTAAAGACTATAAAAAAATACTGTATAAAAATGATAAATATTGTATAGAAAAATTGGCCTACAATAGCCTTGCTGGAAAAGTACAAAGTTTACGCTGTGAACGAAATGAAATTGTAGTCAACAATACAAAGGTCATGCAAGCAGACAATGTAGATGACTTAAATTCTCCGCACTATCTCAACAAAGAAGCCTCGGTCTTATATGGTTTTGCAAGTCACAGACAAGCCCATATCAATACTAAAATACAGTATTGTGGAAATGAATTGTTTTTTTTAGATACAGCACATAGCAAGCCACAAATTAAAACTGTCGTTTTTAATGATAATTGCTACTTTATTAAAGCAACAGAACACAGAGGACAAGAAACTATAGTAACTTTAAATACGGGTGAAGTAATAAAATACAAACAAGGAAAAATAGAACTTCCTAAAACTTTAGCACAAAACATAAATGTACAAAGTGGTGCAGAACATATACCTTATTATATAGGGGCAAAAACTTTATATAACAATGCTAATACACAAATGCGGTTAGTTCAAAGTTACCGTAATAACAAATTATTCTTAAATAACCAGAAAATATTGCAAGCGCCATTATTAAAAATATTTGAACACAATCATGAAAAAACTATTTTTGTTGGAGGGCTCTATCAGTATATTTCTGATCCTCTACATCCTTTAAGCTGTTTAAAAGAATTGTTTGTTTTAGACATAACCCAGTATCCCAAAACCATATTTTACACCGGAAAAAATAACAAAAGAAAAGAAAAATGCTTGCATATGGAAATGGAATTAGAGTTACTTAAAAATAAAGCCAATATCAACACTTCTGAATCAGGTGATTTTATTTATAGCAACGATGTATTAAAACCCAAATATTTTTTTACTCCTTTAGTAAAAAGAATTACAGGCAAGCATTTAACTATTGAAAAAAAACAATTGCCGTATATCTTACCTTTTGAAGAAGTCAAATCTTATATGGTTTATCATTTTCCAGAAGACATGAAAAGAACTTTTTCTAAAAATGCCTATGACAAAGGCAAAGAAGAAAGCAATGCTTATGAAAAAGTTGAAGCTTTTATCGATCAAACTAAAGTAACAAAAACAAGCCGCATACGGTATACAGACATTTATCCTTATAGGCACCTAAATCTTTATTATGAAGATGAAGCTTATTTAGGCAGCTCTTCTTACTCGTATGGAATGGAAGATTCTTTCCATTATTTTCATTCAAATATTTCTGATTATGCATGGTACTATGACAATAGAAGATTACTAATTGGAAACCACTATTATGATTTTAAAATTATGGGCATGGATAAAGATTTATTCTTGTTTACAGGAGAAGCAAACCTAGATAAAGAGTTTCCTATGCGAGAAAATCGAGAATTTAAATATTTTGTCTTGGTCGATAAAATTGATGGTAAACATAAATTATTTAAATTTGGCTTGCAAAACGTAATTAATAGTTTAACAAATTATAATGCTAAAAATGGAGTATTTAAAGGCACTTTTAAAGATGGCTCTGAAATAGAATACAGCAAAGGAAAACTGGTAGTTCTAAAAAATCCAAACAAAAATTTAATTGTGGAAGAACACACCCTACCATATAAAATTAACCAAATGGAACAATTTAAGACACCACTAGGTACTTTAGCTACTATTAATTCTATAGACCAACACGACGTATTGTTAGAAGGAAAAAAAGTATTAAGTGGGAATCTTATTAGATTGTTTAGTAACAGTCCTAATAACACTATTTTTATTGGCGGGAATGAGTTTTATTATTCGGTATTTCGTCCCTATGAAGAGTGCAGCAAACAATTATTTTTAATTGATGTCAGCCAAAAACTTCCAAAATTAATAAAATTTGGGAATGATAAAATTTGTAACGTAATTGATAGTGTTAAATATATAAACAATAAGGTAGAAATAAATTTAAAAAATAATATCAAACTTTTCTACCAAGATCAAAAATTACAGTTTGCAACTGAAATAAAAGACTATCAATTTGATCCCAATGACTTGTTAGCATTTAATATGTTTTTGGGTAAAGTGACAACTGAAGAAGATTACAAAAATTTATTACAAACAAAATACCCTATTCATATTAAAGAAGAAAAAATACCCTTGTTGTATGAG
>NZ_WSSC01000006.1 GCF_009792895.1 Pigmentibacter ruber | reverse complement strand
TTATGGTAGTTTTTCTCTACCTTGACGGTTCTTTCTTTTATGAAGGAACCTTGTACTTCGTCTCTTTCGACACGAAACACAACGCTCCCGCACTCTGTTTCTGCTCTCTTCTCTTGTCAAATAACTTTCACATTTTTGGTGGCGGGGACAGGACTTGAACCTGCGGCCTTCGGGTTATGAGCCCGACGAGATACCAACTTCTCCACCCCGCGTCATAATGTGGTGAAAGGGGTTCTACATGTCGCTGATGAGACTGTCAAGCAACTTCATTCATTTTTTAAAAAAATATTTAAACGCATGAATTTTTAGCAAAAAAAAGGTTTCAACACAAAGTTGAAACCTTTTGCAGATAGATATCAATATCTGATTATTAATTAAGCATTTTTAACAACGCCATGCAATTTTTGTTTTAGGAAATTAGGTAATGCAAAAGCACTTTTATGTATATCCACATTATAATACTTTGTCCCTTTTTCAATTGCACGCGCTTTTTCAAAGTTTATATTTTCAAATGGGTGCAAATCGTCGCTTGCAAATCCCCAAGACCAATAACCATACGGATATGATGGTATTGTCCCTACCATAGAGTAGACCGATGAAAATGCCTCTTTTAAATTCCCATAAACTTTTGCCAAATCAAATTTATTTTCCCAAGGAGATTCACATTGCGCCATCACAATCCCACCAGGAGTTAAAATACGTTTTACTTCTTTGTAAAAATCACCTGAAAATAATCCCACACCAGGTCCTATTGGATCTGTGGAATCTACTATAACTATATCAAATTGTGCAGAGGCACTTTTTTTAACAAATTCAACGCCATCACCAATATGAACTTTTGCTCTAGGATGGTTCAGGCCAAAAGCTAGAGCTGGAAAGAACTGTTTTGCAGCTTCAACAACTTCGCCATCAATTTCACAAAGCACAGCCTCTTGAACACAGTCATGCCTTAATACTTCGCGCAGAGTTCCTCCATCACCTCCACCAATGACAAGAACTCTTTTTGGATTAGGATGAACTAATAAAGGTACATGAGAAATCATTTCATGATAAACAAACTCATCTCTGTCGGAGCACATCATAAGACCATCTAGTGTTAATATTCTTCCAAACCCCGTAGATTCAAATACATCAACTCTTTGAAAAGGACTTTGAACGGAATGAAGTACTTTTTTCACATGTAAGCCAAAAGAAACTTCATCGTTATGACGTTCTTGGTACCAAAGGTCTAAAGGTGAAGTTGTGTCAGAATCAGACTCAAGAGCGTGTGGTATTTTTTTAGAAAACATTTATATTTCCTTTTGAAGTTAAGGGCGAGGAACCAATTGAATCCTTTGCTAAAGCCATTAGCACCAATAAATTAACGAGTCCACAAAAATGAACGAAGGCAAATTATCAAAAAAAAATCCGATAGCAACTAAAATAGTTAACTCACAGCATGAAAATAATTCACATAATTCCACTCTTCAAGATACTCAAGTTTTAAGCAAATCTTCTTATTTAAAAGATGTCCGATTAACTATCGTCGGTGGTGGCGGCATAGCTGCCATAGAGCTTCCGAAACTAGCAAGAGAATTGAGAAGACAAGGTGCAATTGTACAATTTTTTGTAACTGAAAATTGTTTAAAATTTATTGGTTTAGATAGCTTACGATGGGCAAGCCAAGAAGAAGTAATCATTCATCCAACTGGGCTTGCAGAACACATTTGCACAGCAGATGCTGTCATAGTTACTCCTGCAACTGCTGATTTAATTTCAAAATCTGCAAATGGAATTTGTTCTGATGGGGCAACTACTTTAATTCAAAGTGCGCTAGGATTAAAAAAGACAATTATTTTCTGTCCGACAATGCACGAAAGTTTAGGTTTTTCTCCAATAATTGAAAAAAATAAAGAAAAACTTTCAAAATTAGAAGCTGTCTATTTTACTGAACCAAGAAAAGAAGAAGGCAAAGATAAGCTTCCATCTGTTGATGAATTAACAATTAATATTTGCCACATAATTAATAAAAGAAGATTCTTTTATAATAATGAAAAAAATATACTAATTACTTTAGGTGGAACGAGAGCTATGCTTGATCCTGTGCGTTGCATAACTAACCTGTCTACAGGCTCGCTTGGTATAGAAGTCGCTAAAACATTTTATGCTATGGGAACACATCCTACAATTTTGGCAGCTAATACAAACAAAGAAATTCCAAATTTTGACTCTGAGAATACCATTCATCTTCCAGACTACAATGATATGTATGATTATATTAAAGAATTAAAAGTATCGAAATATGATGCTTTTATAAACCTTGTTGCAGGTTCTGATTTCTTACCAAAATCAATTTCACATTCAAAAATTTCTAGTAAAAGTGAAAACCTAAGAATTGATTTCATCAGAGCAAAAAAAATTATAGATCTTGAGCATTTAAAAAAAATACCCTTTAAAATTGCAGCCAAACTTACATCTGAAAATGAAAAAGAAGGCATTCAAATTGCTAAAGAACTTTTAACTAACAAAAACTTAAATGCAGTTTTATACAGTAATTCAAGTACAACTTGGAATAAGAAGAAAGAACACTCTGGAGTTCTTATAACAAAGACAAATGGACATATCTCTGAAACAGGTGTAAAGGGGAAAAAAGAAATGGCAAATCAGTTTTATGCATCATTTAAGAAATTTTATGATGACAAAACTGACTAACTTTTTTACTATTCACAGAAATTTAGGAATTAAAGTTATGACTTTTGCTCAAAAAAACTCAATATCTTCAACTAAAGATCATTTTCAAATATTTCGAGCGATTTATACTTGGACAAATGTAGTTTTACTTTCTATTTTTTTTGCATCTTTGGTATTAATCTGCTTTCCATTTGTTTATTTTTTTGATCGAGAAAGACATTCTCTGCACTGGATTGCCATAACTTGGGCCCTAACAATTGGTAAAATGAATCCTTGGTGGACATTTGAAATTAGAGGAAAAGAAAATTTAGCCACCATTGGTGAACCTGTAGTTTATGTCTCTAACCATCAAAGCCAAGCAGATATTTTAGCGATATTTATGCTTTCAACACGATTCAGATGGCTTGCAAAAGCATCATTATTTAAAATTCCTCTTTTTGGGTGGGCTTTATCTGCTGTTGGATATGTTCCTGTAGTAAGAACAAGTAAATCAAGTGGTGAGAAAAGTATAAAACTTTCATCCATGCATTTAAAAAGAGGGACACCAATGTTATTTTTTCCAGAAGGAACAAGAAGTAAAACTGGTGATTTGGGTGAATTTAAATCTGGAGCTTTTCGTTTAGCAAAAATGCTAAATGTATCAATTATCCCTATTACAATTTCAGGTTGTTCAGATTTACTTCCTAAAGGATCATTGTGTCCTAAATATTCAAAAGTAATTATACATGTGCACGACAAAATTGAGCCAGCAAATTTAACAGCTACAGAGCTAATGGAAAAAGCTAAATTAACAATTAGTTCAAAATTATAAACAGGAAGTTATGCAATTATGAATTTTAAAATTTGTACTCTATTTTTCATCTCTGCAACAACATTATCTGGTTGCCAATCGTACACTCAAGAAAACTCAAATATTCGAAATAATTTATATAGTGGTAAAATACCAGAAGCAACAAAAATGCTTGATGAAAGTTCTTTGGCAACAGAAGCGCGCAACTTTGCTTTATTTAAAATGGAGAAAGGAATGTTACTTTATCTCCAAAGTGATTATCAAAATGCAACAAAAAATTGGATACAATCTGATCAAAAACTAGAAGATTTGTATACTACAAGTATATCTAAAACAGCGGCTAGTTTTATTATAAATGACTCAATTACTGATTACACTGGTGAGTCACATGAAAAAATTCTTTTGCCTATATTTTCTTCCATAGCTTTTTTTGCTAATGAAGACACCAATAATTCAATCGTAATGATTAGACGAACAAATGATATTAAAAAAGCAATGGATACTGATGATATTGGAAAAAATCTATATAAATTTGATATTTTTTCGAACTACTTTTCAGGTCTTGTTTACGAGACCAAAAGTGAATGGGATAGTGCTATTATTGAATACAAAAAAGCAATAACTAATATCCAACTAAATGCACAAAACTCCCATTTTAAATCAGCTGAATTACAAATTTCGAAAGATTTAGGAAGACTTGCTGAATTTAGAAACAGAACAGATATATTAAAAGAAATTAAAGCAAAATTCCCAAATTTAACATGGGAAAATCATCATGATTTATTAAAAAAAGCAGAAATTTTTGTTGTTTATGAATCTGGCAATTCTCCTATTAAAGTACCAAAAGAAATTTTATTCCCTACAGATAGGACCGTTGTAAGAATATCTTTTCCTGAATATAAAGACATTCAATATAAAAGTAAAATTTCTGAAGTTTATGTGAACTCCAAGTTAGCTGGAAAAACAATATTAATGGAAGATATTGGAAAAATGGCTAAACAAGCTTTAGATGATAGAAGAGTTAGAGATGTTGCTAAAATGGCTGCGCGCGTTTTAGCAAAAGAAGTCGCGGCTAGAAAACTCGGAGATGAAAATCCATTAGCAGGTTTGGCTGCAAATGCATTTGGCGCAATTACGGAAACTGCAGATACACGTAGTTGGACAACTTTACCAGATACGTTACAAGTTTTTAGAATATCTATTCCAGCAAATAAACTAACCACTGTATCAATTAAACCCGAATATGGTATGCCATTAGAGCAAAACTTTACTTTACCAGCTAATAAAAAGAAATTGATAAGACTAAGAACTTTTAATTAACAATCACATTTTCAAGGTAACAATTTATAATGACTTCAAGTAATTCCAAATATCTATCATCATTTCAATTGTGGATTCAACAAATTGGAATATGGCCAAGTCAGTTTTTTATTTTTTTGATATCTGTCATTATTATTATTCCACTTTCACTAATTTTGCTTTGCGTAACTTCATTTGTTATTCAAACAATAAATTCTGCTCCAATGGATCTTACTTGGTCCAGACTGCTTGGCGATCAATTAGCACTTTGGATTACACCTATTGTTGAAGGCACACGTTTTGAAAGTTCTATTCCACTATCGTTTCAAAAAGAATGGTTCACAATAATATTTTTAATAGTTGCATTTATTTACGGTTTTCTTAATTTTTATAATGAATATTTAATCAGACATTTAGGCGAAAAATTAGCAAAAAAATTAAGGTCAGATATTGCTGAAAAATATTTATCATTAAATTACCAATCAGCAAAAAAAGTAGATGCAGGACTTTTATCCTCTATGGTTGGAGAAGACATCAGAGAAACACAGCAAACTTTTACAAGACTTGTCAGTAGTATTATTAAAGATGGGTTAACTTCTTTGATATTATTAATTTGGTTAATTGTACTTGATGTTCAACTTTTTATATTGTTTGTTACTGTATTAATTCCAGCAGGAATAGTTTTACGTATTACAAGCAAAACTTTGAAAAAACTATCTAGACAGGGATTACAATTTGAAAGTGAATTATTAAGCGGAATTCTTGAAAGAATGCGTGGCTGGCAAACTATTCAAGTTCACAAAGCAATTCCTTATGAGATTATAAAATTTAATAAAATTAATGATAAAATATATCATATATGGAGAAGGGCTACTCGTGCTAAAACTTTGGGAAGCCCTTTAGTAGAGTGGCTTGGAACTATTGCCGGTGCATTTATTATTATTGCAGCTATGCGAAAAATTTCAGATGGCTCACTAGATAGTAATATTTTTATTAATTTTATGCTAACAGTTGCTCTTTTATCAGATAAAATTAATAGAATGTCAAGCCAATTAAATTCTACCCGCAAAGGAACAGATGCTTTACATAGAATAAAATTCTTTTTATCAGATCATACTTTGGAATCAAGTAATCATTTACTTCCCGAAAAAAAAGAAGAATTAATTTCAATAATCGATTCTGTAAAAATAAAAAATTTAACTATTGCAAACCATCCTGCTAGACCACTTGTTGAGAATTTAAATGTTATATTAAGAAAGGGTTCTCTATTAGTTATAATAGGACAGTCTGGTGCAGGAAAAAGTACTTTTATAAGAACTTTTTTAGGAATACAACCTATTTTAAATGGAAAAATATTAATAAATGACATTGAAATTAGCGAAGAATATTATAAAAAAATCGCTAATAAAATATGTTTTATTCCTCAAGATCCATTTATCTTTTCAGGTTCTATCTTTGAAAATATTATTTATCCACAAAAAATTACAATCCCTTCAGACCAGCAAATTTCTGAAATTAAAAATGCGCTCACTTTATCATTATTAGAAAAAGATATTTTTTCAGATGTAAATGGTCTTTCTGGAGGGGAAAAACAACGCTTGATGTTTGCTAGAATTTTCTACAACCAACCAGAATTAATTATTATTGATGAAGGAACAAGCGCTCTAGATAATATTAACGAAATTAAAATAATTGAAAATTTAAAATGTCATGTCCAAAACGCAA
Organism: Pigmentibacter ruber; assembly: GCF_009792895.1. Lineage (NCBI taxonomy): Bacteria > Pseudomonadati > Bdellovibrionota > Oligoflexia > Silvanigrellales > Silvanigrellaceae > Pigmentibacter > Pigmentibacter ruber. Next base: position 63,646 of record NZ_WSSC01000006.1, on the reverse strand, counting down.
TTACAATCGTGATTGCCCATAGACCTGCTATTAAAGAATATGCTACTGATATATTGGATTTTTCACCATCAAAGACATCGCAAGCCAGCAAAGCTTTTAGCGATCCATCAGTAACAGAGGAATTAATATGAATGCAGTTTCATCTATTATTTCTGGTAAAAGAACCATTGGAACAGATCTTTTTCCTTCAATTAACCCAGCAAATAAAGAAGATACTTTAGCTATATTTGCAAATGCTAGTAAAGAAGAATGCCGTGAAGCCTGCCATGAAGCAAAAAAAGGTTGGGAAAATTGGAAAAAAACTCCTGCACCTATTCGGGCAGGAATCATAGCAAATTTTGCAAAGCTAATAGAAAAAAATAAAGAGCCATTAGCACAAATATTGACCCGAGAAATGGGTAAACCTATCAAAGAAGCGCGTGGAGATATTCAAGAAGCAATCGACACATGTTATTTTTTTATTTCAGAGGGCAGGCGTTTATATGGGCAAACAGTCCCGAGTGAAATGCACAATAAAGAATTATATACATACCGTAGACCTCTTGGTGTTTTTGCCTGCATCACAGCCGGAAATTTTCCCTTTGCCGTTCCTAGTTGGTACTTTATACCAGCTTTAGTTTGTGGAAATGTATGTGTTTGGAAACCATCAGAAGATACTCCTTATTTATCTATGATTTTTGCTGAAATGTTATATGCAGCAGGAGTTCCAAAAAATGTTTTTCATGTTGTTTTTGGTTCAGGGGCAAAAACTGGAGCAGCATTAGTTTCCTTAGTTGATGAAGGATTAATAGATAAAATAGGTTTCACCGGAAGTACCGAGGTTGGAAAACAAATCGGCGAAATTTGTGGACGTAATTTGCAAACTCCTTGTTTAGAGCTAGGAGGAAAAAATCCTATGGTAGTAATGCCCGATGCCGATCTAGATCTTGTAGTAAATGGGGCTCTATGGGCTGGTTTTGGTACTGCTGGACAACGTTGCACATCATTAGGTAATTTAATAGTTCATAAATCTATTAAAGAAACACTTACAAAAAAATTGCTAGATAAAGTTACAAGTATTCAAATTGGAAATCCTTTAAATGAGAATATTTTTTACGGTCCCATGATTAGTGAAAAGTTTTTGAAAAAACATATAGATAATTTAGAAAATTTAGTTAAACCTCACCATAAATTAATTACGACAAAAAATGGGCGCATAACAGAAACAGTAAAACCTGATAATTTTTCAGGAAATGCTAATTTAGGGTATTATGCATTTCCAAGTATTGTGGATAATGTCTCATCTGACGATGCTATCTTTTCGACTGAAACATTTGGTCCTATTTTCAATATCCTCACTTTTTCTGATTTAGACGAAGCTATTTACTTCGCCAATAAATCTGGTTATGGGTTAAGTTCAGCTATTTACACAAATAATATACAGGCTGCATATCGATATAGAACAGAAATTTCAGCTGGTATGACAAGTATTAATAACAGCACAACAGGTGCAGAAGCGCATCTTCCCTTTGGAGGAAATGGAAAAAGCGGTAATGGGAGTAGGCAATCAGGTATATGGGTTGTCGACCAATTTACTAAATGGCAGTCTGTTAACTGGGATATGAGTGGTACTTTGCAACTAGCCCAAATGGATACTCACTACATAAATCCAACAGATTACACTGTTAAAATTTAATCTCCTCTTTATTTTTAATTGCCCCAAAAGTATTTTTTGACTATAAAATATTTTGCATAGGGAGTGAGTATAATGCCAATTTTTCAAGATTTAAAACAGTATGTCCGTTCAGAAAATGCAAATGACCGTTATATTGCTATCGAAAAATTGGTAAAAAATTCTCAATCATGGCAAGGAAATTTGCTTATTTGGCAAATCATGGCGCTCATTCCCACGCAAGAGGAAAAGTCTAAATTAGCATCCTCGCTCTTACTACCTAGTACACCAAGTAGTGAATGGGCAATTATTTCTTATTTGCTCTTAAAAGAAACGAATCCAAGTGTATTAAGCAGTTGTATTATGGCACTAGCAAATTCAAAAATCTCATCTTTCGCAAGCAGAGTAAAGGATTTACTCGAGAAGCAACCACAAGATAATGAGATTATTTTCTCAATATATCATTATATTGAACAAACTTTGGATGAAAGATTTTTATTCTCCCTTGAAAAATCAATACATGATAATTTGCCTGACTTTATTCTTGCAAAAGGCTTTAATGCTTTTCTTAGTTTAGGATATGTTTCTAATAAAGCGATTAAAATAGCTGAGAATATTCTGGAGCAAGAAGATAATTTAATTCTTAAAAAAAATTCAGCAATTTCTGCTATACTTTATTTAGGCTTTTCTTTACAGATTGAAGAATTAAATAATATATTATTCAATAAAATAAACAAATTAATTAATACAGATATAAAGAGAATATATCAATTAATATGTAATCAAATTACTATTTACCAAAAAGAAAATTTTAATATTATTTCTGCTAAAAATTTTTTTTATAGTAACTCAACAAATATATTTCCAAATTTTATAGGTTTTAGTTGTTTTAGTAAAAATATTTTAGCAGAAGCTTTGAAAGAAATTCTGGCGACAGAAACTAATTTTGAAAATTTATTAAAAATATTAAGTACTATATTAAAATTAAAAGATCCTATTTTGACAAATATTTTAGCACAAGATTCCAAAATTGGCTTAGTTCATGTGGAAAAAATACCTCAATCTGTTTGTAAAATATGGGGACTTTTCAAACCTTATAATTCAGAAATTTTTAATACCTCGATAACAAATCCTCAAAATTTTAAAGTTTGGCATAAACTATCAAATGATTTAAATTTTACTTTTTTAAATTATGATTGTTTTTTTGCAAAAAATAGTGAATGGCAAAATTTATTTGAAAAAACTATCGATATAGATTTACTACTTGCTCAGGTATTTGCCTTAGGTAACATTAATACAAATAAATATAATTTAAAAGATTACGCAGTAAATGAAAAAATTGTATTAAATAATATTAAAATATTTCATAAAAAAAGTGGAGAAATAAATCATAGCACTTATGATAGTTATGTTGATAAAATTTACTCAGCTACAATAGGTGGTAATTATTCGCCATTTTTTATGAATGAACTTTATAAAACAATCCCTTTTTCAGGCACGAGTTGGGCTTTTACAGCTATAGCATTGAGTGCTCCTAAACTAGACTTACATACAATTAGTCTAGCAATACAAAGCGAATTAGAAACAATAAGAAATACTTTAATAAATGGAAACATGGAAAAAGATGAATATATTTTAGAGGTTACATCACGTTTTCAATCCATTTTAGTTGGAGCTAATCAATTTAGAGTCCCTATAACCCAAAAAACATTAGACACACTTAAAGAAATTTCAAATTTAATCCAATCAATATTAGATAATACAACACCACAGATTGAGGAAGAAAATGACACAGATTATTCTGATTGGACTGGAAATTTTTATAGTGATAGGCCAATTATGCGTTGGGGAGCAATTCTCCAAGTTTGTTTAAATTCTAATCTTAGTGCCGAAGAAAAAGATTTCTATGAAAAATTTATCCGAGAAGGTTTACGAGTTGCACCGCATGTAGAAAAAAGATGGATAGTTAGAGCTCTTGTAAAACTAGACACAGATGATGCAATTAAAGCTATTTTATATCAAGCTCTTCAACATATCGATATTGATTTTGTAGAGCATACTATTATTGAACTTTTAAAATCAAAACACCCTAGAGCACATCAAGCATTAATTCGTTTAATCTCTAAACCTAATATTTCTAATGAAATTAAAATTAAAATAATTAATGAAATACCTTTAATAAATCCCGAAGAAATATTACAAGAATTTAAAACACTTCAACTTATGCGATTAAATGAAAAATTAGATCTTGCATTACAAATTGCTATAAAAAAAATATCTCTTTCAATTCCTCAACAAATTGATAATTCTGTAAAAAATGAGCAAAAAATATCTTCGCAAGATATCGACTTTGTTATTAAATCATTTATTCCTAATTGTGATCCCTTATCGATTGATTCTAAAAGTGCATTAAGAACTGCAGAAATGATCTTAATCCAATCAAAAGAATGGGGGAATGAAGCTGTAGATTTAAGTCCTATAGTTAATATGCATTGTAAAGCGGTTGAATTAACTATGCGAGATACATTTGAAGCTTATACAGATTCTATCATAAGAAAAGGAGAATTATCTAAAAAGTTAGAATCAATCGGTTATGGAAAAGGGGTGGTTGAAAAAATGACCGCGTTTGAAGAATATATTGCTAATCTACCAATTATTCGAACCGTTCCTTATTTTAGTAAATTTAAACTGCGCAAAATGTTGCGAGCAATATGTTTATACAGACCTGGTAAACGTTTTACTTTAGATGGTCCAAAAGCTTTTGCATTATTACTTCTCGTTGCTGCCAGACAAGAATGTCAATTTCAGTTAAATAAAATTATTTCTTTAAATTTTTCTGATGATAATGAGCTTTTTGAATTTATAAAATTAGTTCACTCCCTCCAAGATAGTCGAAATCGTGCCGTGCATGAGGGCTTGACATGGGAAGCTCGTGATGAAATTGAAACAATGCGTAACCAAGCCTATAAAATCATTTCAACTTGCCTTACAATAGGAAGAAGCCTAGAAGCCCAAACTCAGTAAGAGGGTAAATCCCCTAGCGGAGACATTAAAATGGGATTGAGGGTACAAACGAATATAAGCTCAATCAACGCACAGAGGAATTTAGCTGTGTCAACTCTTGCATTGGCAAAACACACAGAAAGAGTTGCAAGTGGTTATCGCATAAATAGAGCAGCAGATGATGCTGCCGGACTTGCAATTTCTGAAAAACTACGTTCACAAGTTAGAGGTCTTGTTCAAGCAAAACGCAATACTCATGATGGGATTAGTTTAATACAAACCGCTGAAGGAGGATTGAACGAAATATCAAATATGCTGATAAGATTAAAAGAACTTTCAGTTCAAGCTGCTAGTGATACAATTGGGGACTTAGAACGAGGCCATATACAAAAAGAATTTGTAGCCCTGAAAGATGAAATTGATAGAATTGCCTACTCAACTGAATTTAATGGAACTCGTCTACTTACGGGAGCAGCAGAAATTCCACCTGTATTAAAAGAAAACAGCAATCCTCCTCCATTAGAAATTCAAGTAGGAGCCTCATATTATCAGGAGGTTGATGACCTTTATACAGTAAGAAATCCAACACATATTATCAGAATTAACTTAGAAAAAATCAATGCTTTAACTGGTGGTGAGGGCTCACTGGAAATTGGTACCGCAACTGATGAAGAAGGTACACGAGTAGACAAGAAGATATATGCTCAACGCAGTATGATTCGTTTGGATAAAGCAATAGATAAAGTAAATGAATATAGAGCTATTTTAGGAGCTATCCAGAATAGAATGCAGTATGCAGCAGCAAATACCGGTATGACTATAGAAAACTTAGAGGCAGCAAAATCGCGCATCAAAGATTCTGATTATGCTGACGAAAGTTCACAGGTTGTCCAGCAAACCATTTTACAAAAAGCTGGAATTTCAGTTCTTTCTCAAGCTAATCAAATCCCTGAAATGGCTTTAAAGCTTTTAGGTTGATTACTATTCATTATTTCGCTAAGACAAATCCACAGAAGAATTTTAGCTTCTGACTTACAAAAGGCTTTGTCTAATTATGTTAAATACACCCCAGAGTACGACCAAAATATTCATTCAAGATGTTACCTTGCTTGATTGTGCTATTTTATATCCTAGTACAGGTCCTCAAGGAAAAAGCTGGTACGTTGATGTTACTTGGGAAGGTAAAAAAGATAAAAATGGAGTTCTTTTTGATTTTAGTCTAGCTAAAAAATCAGCTAAAAGTACTATCGATCACGAATTTGATCATAAATTGCTTGTTAAACCGAGTAGTATCCGTTTTCAATCCAATTCTCAACTTATAATTGTTGCTGGTTTTAAAGAAACTGAACAAGATTCCATTTTTGCTATAAATACGTACAGCAATTCTGTAAGAAAAATATCAAGAGAAACATTAATATCTTTAGACAAAGGAGACGTTTCTTTATTAGAAAAAGAAATTTCTCAATCAATTCTTCGAAATTCTCCTGAAAACGTAACTAACGTTATTGTTAAATTAAGACCCCATGAACATCATACCAAAAGCAATTACTTCAGCTATACCCACAGCTTATGCCATCATTATGGTAATTGCCAAAGATTTCATGGCCATAGCAATATAATTGAAGTGTTTAAAGATGGAAAATTTGATGCTGATAAAAGTAATTTTGTCGCTAAAAAACTGAATCATTCTTATATTATTTCAAGAAATTATTTAGAAACCAATTGGAATTCTAAACTAATTCATGAATTAATAGAACATTGTCCTGAAATCACTGAATATAAAGATAAATTATTGGTTGCTCAATATAAAGGAACACAAGGAGAAGTTGCTGTTATATTACCAAAAGAGTGCGTTTTTTTATTAGAACAAGAAAGTACAGTAGAAAATATAGCAGAATTTATAAAAAGTTTATTTCAAGCAACCGATCAAGATTTAGAAATACGTGCATATGAAGGTTTAGCAAAAGGTTCAATCTGTTCTTAAGAATTAAAGAGAGTAAATGACTGCTACTTATTTAGTGAATGAAATATATTCTTGCCTCCAAGGAGAAGGACCTAATTGTGGAAAACCTTCCTTACTAGTCCGTTTTCAAGTATGTAATTTGCGCTGTATATGGTGTGATACTCCTTATACTCATACTATTAAAAGCGATCCTGTTGATAAAAATAACTTAACAAAGGGACAATTATTTAAGCGCTATACTTTAAATGAACTTCTCGCAAAGATAAAAGAATATCCTCAAAAGCACCTTATACTATCGGGAGGTGAACCTACGCTTCATAATTTAGGAGTTTTACTCCGAAGCTTAGGAAAAGAATATACTGCTGAAGTTGAAAGTAACGGAACTCGCATTCCACATATGCAAATTAAAAATTTCCTTGCCAGTGATTATTCATTATTACAATGGAATATTTCACCTAAATTTAGTAATAGTGGTGAAAAAATAGTTCCAGAATCTTTAAATCATTGGTCTGAGTTATCTAAAAAGCAGCAAAATATTTTTTTTAAGTTTGTAGTAAGAAAAGCGTTTAAAGAAGCTGATATTGCCGAAGTTTTAGATATCGTTGATAAGTTTTCACTAGATTCAAATAGAATTTATTTAATGGCTGAAGGCATTACCGTTGAATCACAATTAGCTAATACATGGCTACATGATGAATGTTTAAAATATGGCTTTAACTACACTCCTAGATTACATATTTTATTATTTGGAAATAAAAGAGGAGTTTAAACTAATATCCTAAGTAATTTTCAATCCTTTAAAAATTTACAAAAAACTTAATAATAACAATATCTAATCCTTAAAATTCTTTCTAAATTTATAATAAATTAAACCGATAAAGCAATATTCATATAGGAGATGGTATGAAAAAATTTATATTTATTATAATTGCTCTTCTCTTTATAATAATTTCAATGACAGCTTATCCTCAAAAGATTTTTATTATTTCAGATATAGATGACACTATAAAAATCACAGGTGTAAAAGCTGGGACTAAAGAAATGATTGAACAAGGTTCCAGATCTAGAGCATTTTTTTCGATAGATACTGTTTATCAATTATTTTATGAAAATGGACTAGGTTCCAATGGTCCAGATAGAGAAATATTTTTTGTATCTGGAGCACCTGGTCCTGTAGGAAAATTATCAACATATTTTTTGAAAAAAAATGAATTTCCTTTTCCTTCAAAAGCATATTTTCTGAACAAAAAAATTGGTGAAAAAACATTAGATGCAAAACTAAATGCAATTACTCCTTTAATTGAGGGAAATCCAAATTCAACTTTTATCTTAATTGGTGATAATGGTGAATTTGATCCTGATGTTTATAAGACATTACAAGATAAATACGGCGCAAGATTAGTTGTTTTTATTCATTATGTTTATGCTGCTACAAATCCAAATATTGTTAATTATTCAACAAGTAGTGCCAGACAATTATTTGAAATTTATAAAGGTCAAACACCTTACTTCACTGGAGTCGATTTAGCTGTTCAATTTTATCGTTTGGGATTAATTTCAAAAGAAAATTTATTAAAAGTCGTCAATGAATCTTTGCAAAATATAGATCCTATTTACTATAATAATATTAAAAATGAAAGTAACTATTCTGCAGAATATTCAAATAATTATTCATTAAGACATAATCAAAAACTTTTTTATCAAGAATGGATGACCGGTTGCAAAGGGTATATGTCTTCAGAATGGAGCAACTTAGTAACACCTTTTATTCAAGAAGATTTAGAAATTATTTCTAAAGCAGAAAGAATTAAATCTATAATTACACAATTTAAGGGATGTGAAATATCAACTCCTTGATAGTAATTCATAAATTTTATTAAAATAATAAAACAATAAATCCAAATTAAATTTATCTAATATTAATATTTACATTTTTTAAACCATATGTTACTTAAAAAGTAAAATCAAACCAAAGGAATAATATAATGAAAAAATCTCTCATTACTGCTAGTTGCTTATTTTATAGTTTTTTTGCTTTTTCTGAAGAATTACCTATCTTAACAAAAAAGGAATACACAGGTTATGTTGCACCGGGGTATAATTCTGCACATATTTGTGAAATTTATGCTTCTAATAAGGTCGTTATTTCTAACACTTATGGACAATTTAATTATTCCATAACAAAGTCAGTGGATTTATCTGGAAATTATAAAAATATGCTTGAAAATGCTGAACAAGGGCCTTTTAAAAGCTATACATATCCTATGGATGTAGGAAGCTTAATTTATGAAGGTAATATATTACAAAATAATGGCACATATAAAAAAGTTAAACTTGGTACTAAAATGGGGAATAATTGGAGTATTGAAAATCAATCTGTTGGTGCATATGGCTTAAGACTTGCATTGGATGACCTGTGTAAATAATTATAGAAGAGAAATTCTTAGCATTAAAAAAGAGCTTACTTTGCTTAAAAATATACTTTTAATATTAGTATTATTTATACCTCATAAGAAAGTCTTTGCAGAGAAGCTTACAATTTCTATTTGTGCAAACGATGTTAGGAAATCTATTAATCCTGACGCTGTATATGAAACCCCCAGTGTTGATATAGTTAAGGCAGCGTTTAGAAAATTAAAAAACAAGCTGGACATTGAATATACATTTGACTTTAAACCTATGGATAGATGCGTAAAAGATGCTGAAAAAGGTCAAATAGATGCTATTCTAGATGTATCTTACACTCAAGAAAGAGCGAAGGTGGTTGAATATCCACCTGGATCTGGGGACGATGAAATAGCTGGCCCTTGTAGCTCTGTTTATAAAATGACTTGCTCTAAATATATGGTTATAACCAATAAAAATTCTAAGTTTGAATTTAAAGGTGACAAAGAAAAACTTATTTTACCTGTAAGAGTTGCAAGAGGATATTCATTGGCAAAAAAAATTGAAGATACCTATAGAGATAATGCTGAGCTTAGTAAAAATGATTTAGTGAATATAAAAAAATTACTCCGCGATAATACAGGTTGTGTGATCGCAAATTTTGGCTACATACCTGGACTTGCAGAAAATCAATTTAGAGAACTATTACCAAAATTAAAAATACATAAAATTCCATACGATGCTCGTTCAAACTACCTTCCATTTTCTAAAAAAACACACATTTCACATGAGCAAAAATTAATGATCTGGAAGGAGTTAGCAAAAGTTATGTTGGATGAAAAAATAGTTGATCAATTATGGAAAAAATACTCTAAATTAAGTTACAAATAATTTTTTTAGCAATATAAAAAAATTAATATTTAAAATGTTTTATCTGCTCACCTTTTGATTCAAGATCTTTTAAACTATCAATTCCTAATTTGATATGAATATCCGTCCATTTTGCTGAAATAGCCTTATCTCCAGCTTCTGTTTTGACTCCTTCAGGAGTTATTGGAACATCAGATACAATTAATAAAGCACCTCTCGCAATTTCATTATAGAAACCAACCATCAAGATAGTTGCCGTTTCCATATCAACTGCAATACATTTCATATTATGCATATATTTAAGAAAATTTTGATCATGCTCCCAAACTCTTCTATTTGTTGTATACACAACTCCCGTTCTATAATCATGTCCGCCTTCAACAATTTTTTGCGAAACAAATTTATGTAGCTTAAATGATGGTAATGCTGGAACCTCCGGTGGAAAATAGTCATTAGATGTTCCTTCTCCTCGTATCGCCGCTATAGGCAATATAAAATGCCCTATTTCAGTAGAATGCTTTAAGCCCCCACATTTTCCTAAAAATAAAACAGATTTAGGAGCACGTGCACTTAGTAAGTCCATAATTGTTGCAGCGTTAGCAGAACCCATACCGAAATTGATAATGGAGACATTAGATTTCTTACATGTTGCATTAGGCATAGCTCTATCTAAGCCAACTACCTTTGAATCAGTCATTTCTGCAAAGCGATTTACATATGTTTGAAAATTAGTGAGGAGAATATGATCGGCAAAATCATCTATTTTTGTACCAGTGTATCTTGGCAACCAGTTTTTGCATATTTCTGCTTTTGTTTTCATAAAAAGCTCCTAATCATTAGCCAAAGTATCTTAAAATTTTGTTCCGCATGTACTTTTAATATAATATCAACATCTTACAATAGCATATAAGAACCCACTACACTTCTCAACTAACTTGCGAAGAACCTAAAGTTTTTTATAAGTTTTAAATTCTTTTTCTAAATTATTTTTTCTAGAAAAATCACTTTTAATTACAAAGATTTTCAATTAAGAATTCTTCTTGGTTCTTAAGCCTATTGATTTATTCTAATTGCAATAAATGGACTTTTCAATGCTAAATTTAAAAAAAATAGTTGATGAATATTCTGGAAACTTTGATAGCCTAATAAATGAGCTACAAACTATCTTTAAGCATAATTTTATCATGTATTTTAAAGTAAATAGTTTATCAGGATTTGAGTTTCCTTACATAAATAATTATTTAGCTACTAATGAAATTCCTAAAAATTTCGATTTTTTTTTCTCCAATCATAATTCTTCAATAATATTTAAATTTTTCTGTGACTTGGAAAGTATTTATCAAGACTTAGATGAAAAAAAATTTTTTGATTTTCTAAAAAAAAGCACCCTTAATAATATTTTTTATTTAACTCCATTCTCTAATTTTTCAGAAGAAAAGTATCTAATAATTAAATATAAAATAGAAATTACTGTAACTTTAGATACAGATAAGGTTAGTATTAATATTCAAAATTTTGATAATGAAAATATTAATCTCAACAATTTAGAAAAAAATATATCAGCTATCTTCGAAGCTCCTTTTATTAGAAAAAACTTTTATCAGAAAGGAAATGAGAATATTTCTTCGTTAGAAAAAGAAGAAAATCAAATAAAAAAAGCTATTGATCTAGCAAAAATGCAGATGAATAAAGGTGAGTGCTATTTAGCTAATATAGCTTATACAAAAAGGTTAGAAAATTCCATATTTCCAACTCCAACTGAATTTTTTGCTAGTTGGTCTCAAGTTTTATCGAGATTTGCCATTTATTTTAATTCAAATAAAATTGGAATAGCCTCATTCAGCCCTGAAAGATTTTTGCAAAAAATTGGTAACTATTTATTAACAGAGCCAATAAAAGGTACTTTAAAATCCGAAAAAAAATTCCCCTGCCAGAATGATGCTAAAACATTATGGGAAAATAAAAAAGAAATTTATGAACACACTATGATTGTAGATTTGCTAAGAAACGATTTATATTTTGTAAGTAAGTCTGATTCCGTCCAAGTATTTAAACCTTTTTATGCAAGAATTGCTGGTTCTTTATTACAAATGCAGAGCTTTATCATTAGTGAATTAAAAGAAAATATGAGCTTAGGTGACTGCTTAGAAAAAATGCTTCCAGCGGGTTCAATTAGCGGCACGCCTAAAAGAAGAGTTTGTCAACTTATTCATCAACTTGAAGAAAATCCTAGGGGCTACTACACAGGAATTTGTGGCTTTTTACAAGCAAATGGAGATTTTGATTCAATCATTTTAATTAGAAGCCTTTTTAAAGGCGAATTAGGAATATATGTTGGAGTTGGAGCTGGTATCACTACTCTATCAAATACGGATGATGAATTTAATGAACTAAATATTAAAATGAATTCATTTGCTTCGTTTATTTCTGGAACATTAGTATGATTTTTTTCATCGATCATCATGACTCATTTAGCAACAACTTAATAAGTTGGTTTCAAGCAAAAAATATAGCTTTAAAGGTGTTCACAGTTGATGAAATATCTGAAAATATTGATCTCAATAATGCGAAAGCTGTTATCTTTTCGCCAGGCCCAGGACATCCACAAGACTATCCGCAGTCCTTAGATTTGTTAAAGCGCCTGCCAAACAATGTTCCTTTTTTAGGAGTTTGCCTTGGACACCAAATTTTACTGCATTCACAGGGTGCTAAAATTGAACAAATTCATACAACTCCCATCCATGGAAGACAGATTAATTGCTCCCCAATTACATCCTCAAGGTATTTCAAACCGGCTGATTTGCATGGAACATTTGTGTTATATAATTCTTTAGGCTGTAAATATACAGATCCTATTTTTATGCAAAGTATGATTGCACTTGCCGTCGAGGATAGTTTTGTATTAGCAACAGAACATATCGTTTATCCAAGAATTGGATTACAATTTCATCCAGAGAGTTTTGCTAGTCCTGGTGGGAGTAAAGTTTTACATTCATTTTTAAGGCTCATCGAATGTTAGGTCGCTTATATGCTGTTATATTTATCTGCGCAATAATCATGGCTTTATGGTATCAGCGAAAGTTTCTTGAAAGCTCAGCGCAAGAGCTTAATACGCAATTAACATTTGAAAACACTATTCTTCCAACTAGTACAGCAATGAATTTTCAGAATTTTTCCTATGAAAATGGCAGGCTAAAATATTCTTTTTCAGGAAGTAAAATTACTTATTTTACTGACAATCATTTTGAGGCTGAAGGCAATTTAGTATATGAAGCTTTTGATGTAGAAGAGAAAAAAACTATCATAATAAAAACAAATAAAGCATTTGGTCAAATAGAAGCAAATAAACAAAATGAATACCAAAATGATACACTACCTATAGGAACAAATAATAGGATAAAAAATGCAATATTACCTGGCGATGTTTTTTTTGATTTTGATGGTAATGTTGGAAAAGCAAATCATGTTTTTATTGATATGGAAAATGAATACATTTCATCAAAAAAACCCTTTACATCAAACGGACCTCAAGGAAATTTAAGAGGAAATGGGTTTAAATATTTTATTAAAGAAGAAGAATTTAAAATAAATTCTAATGTTAATGGTGATGTGAAAATAAAAGAATCTAGGAATTGAAAAAAGGTAACTTCATGAATTTAATTCGCATATTTAAAACATTTTTTCTGCACCTTACCTGCTTATACCCATTAAGCTTATTTGCAGATTTTAATAATGAGCTTCCAATAAATCCTCACTCAGTTGAAAATAATCAAACTCAATCAAATACTCTTAACCCTAGTAATACAGTAAGAAAAAAATACGAGAATGATAAAAAAGAAAAAATTAATACTGATAAAGGAACTAAATCACCTAATGAGAATTCTGATATAGCAAAGCATAATGTTAATGCTCCCGTCTATTTTAAAGGAAACTCTGCTGATGGTTCTAGAAAAACTGGGATTTTAAATTTATTAGGTAATGTCGAAATTATTCAAGATGATACCACTTTAACTTCTGATAAAGCTCAAATATTTGGGACAGCGGGAACAACTTTTGGATCAGGGAGTCGCTCTATTCAAAAAGCCATTGCAATAGGAAATGTACATATTAATAAAAAAGGTTCTTTAAATTCACCAGAAATGAAAGCAACCGCAAATACAATTGAATTTTTAGTCCCTCAAAAAATTATGATCTTAAAAGGAAAAGCAAAAGTATGGAAAGCTCAAGAGTATGTTAATGCAGAATATATTGAAATGAATTTAGAAACAGGCGATATAAAATTAAAGGAACCACACGGTACAGTTGATCCTAAATCTAGTGCTAATTACAATAAATCAAAAGAAAATAAATCTAGCAGTAAGGTTACAAAATGAGTCACAATCAATTAGTTTCTTCTAATCTAATTCGTAAATTTGGTACCCGAACTGTAGTTGATGATGTTTCTTTTTATGTAAATAGTGGAGAAGTAGTAGGATTATTAGGACCAAATGGTGCTGGTAAAACGACTAGTTTCTATATGACTGTTGGTTTATTAAAACCAAGTGCAGGAATTGTTACAATTGATGGCAATATTATTACTGAATTACCAATTCATAAACGCGCTAAAATGGGAATCGGCTATCTCCCTCAAAATTCGAGCGTCTTTAGAAAATTAAGTGTTGAAGATAATTTAAAAGCTATTATGGAAGTCTGGGGTATTCCAAGAAATAAAAGGACAAGTCTCTTAGAAAAACTAATTGATCAATTCGGAATAGGTCATATTAGAAAAAGTTTGGGGATTAGTTTATCAGGCGGAGAACGTAGACGTTTAGAAATTGCAAGAACTTTAGTTATCTCTCCTCGTTTTTTATTACTAGATGAACCTTTTGCTGGTATTGACCCAGTAACTGTAGGAGAAATTCAGGAATTAATTAAAAAATTAGTTCAGGAAGAAAACTTAGGTGTTCTTATAACTGATCATAATGTAAGAGAAACCTTATCATTGTGTAGTAGAGCTTATATTTTGGCCGGCGGAAAAATACTTGCAGAAGGATTACCTGATGATGTCGCATCTAATGAAAAGGTAAAGCAAGTATATTTAGGTGAAAACTTTACTTTTTAATTTATATCAAAGAAATAAGCGTTTTAGAAAAATAATTAATTTGATTAATTACTAACTAGAAATAGATCAACCTTAGCAATACCTTTTTTAGTAATACCTAACTTTTTTGCTGCGGCTTCACTTAGGTCAATCACTCTGTTTTCAATATACGGACCTCTATCATTTATTTCTACGATAACACTTTTCCCAGTTTTGACATCCCTAACCAAAACAGTCGATTTAAAAGGTAAGGTTCTACTTGCAGCTGTTAATTTTTTAGGGTTAAAAATTTCCCCATTTGCTGTTTTTCTTCCAGACAAATTATAATGATAAAAAGAAGCTATTCCTCTTTGATAAAACGAGTAATTACTTAAAACTTTCTCATTTTGTGTCTTATTATTCTTTTTAGACGTTGTACAACCAACAAAAACAAAGAACATTAAAACAAATTTTACTAAATTTTTAAAAATTCCCATCAATTTTACCTATATCTAGTGAATGAAAAAGAAAAAAATACAAAAAAATAATTATTATGAGACATAGTCCCTATCCAGTCTAACCTATCAAATCAAAATTAAGCATGAAAGCAAAAATGACCTATCGCCAAAAATCCATTAGAGTAACAAAATTAAAATTAAATTGATTTTATATATGGTATATATAAGAAAAAATGTAAATAATTATGCTATATAAATAATTTTTGCTTATTTTTTAAGCCAAATAATCTGTTCTTTAAAAAGACTTATGCCTAAAATTTAATCTAAAATTTCATAATTTAATTGTTTTTAATACATTTATATCAATTTTTCACTCGCATTTTTCATTTTTTGACTAAAAATAGAGCTATTTTTCACTCCATTTTCTGAGGTGAACGAAATAAACTGAAAAAATGCCATTCCGTGCTTGGAAAAAAGTTTGAAAAATATTTTTGCATCATTAATGCTGTTTGTCCTGATGTTAAAACATCATCTAATATCAAAATTTTATTGCTAATTTTACTGTCAAAATTTTTTAATAATTTCAAATCAAAATAAATATTTTTTAGTTCAAAGTCTTTATAATTATGATCACGATTTTTTTTAGGAACTAAAGACTGTTTTTTTAATTTCTTTGTAAATTGAGAAGGTAACAAAACAATATTATTTGTATCAAATCTGAATTCTTTGATTTCTGCAAAAATTTCTGTAAAAATATCATAAAATAAATTTGTTGGATGCCAAGATGAATTTAAAATTCTTTCTTGCTTTAAAACAGGTAAAATGATGTAATTATACTTATAATTTATGGTTAAGTTTGACAAAAAATTTTTACATTCTAAATAAAATAAATTATTAAATAAATTAATATAAAATGCATTATTACTCTCTTTTGCTAATAATAAAAGTTCAGGAATTCCATTAGAATATATATATAACGTAAATACTTTTTTAAATTCAATTAATTTTTGACATCCTAAACAATTATCGAGACCACAACGTATACAAGAATAAAATCTTAAATTATCTAGTTTTGACAAACAACTCTCACAAGCAAACCCATTTAAATTATATCTTGTTCTAAAACAAATAAAACATCTTTTAAGTATTTTCATTTTAAAGCTATTTTCGATTTAATTCTTTTACTAAAGCTGAAGGTTCACCATGATGGTAGGGATGTTTTGCTAAAATACATTTTGCTCTATAAATTTGTTCAAACAAAACAGCTAAAGCAAGCTCATGCGGAAAAGTTAATTGAGATAAAGAAAATAATTCTAACCTACCTAAATTTTTTAGTTCTTTTGGTAAGCCATAAGCGCCACCAAAGCAAAAAATGACCATTTTTTCTCCCCTAGTTTCAAATAATTCAAGTTTTTTTGCAAATGCAGCACTTGAATAGTTTTGCCCATTTTCATCTAAAGCAAAACACAAAGGGTTTTCTACAGATAATTTTTTAATTTCTTTTGCATAAAATGCTGAAATTTCTTCTTGGGATAAAACTGTATGTGGTTGAATGATGGTGATCGGAGTAAATTTTGCCACCCTTTTTTGAAACTCTTCTACAAACGTATACAAAAGAGAATCACGTGGCATTTTCCAAGGAAGTAGAAAAATATAGCGCATATTGTTAAAATAAATTACTTGAATTCTGCTCTAACTCAGAAGCCGATTTAATTTCTTGAGATATTTTTACAATATCTTGATAAAGAGTTTGAACTTCCTCTTCGTTAACATTAATTGAATGTGCTTTATTCCATAATTGCTCAAGTTGATACATTTCTCTAGTTGGTTCTTGAAATACATGGATAAACAAAAATCCATAATCAATTAATACCCAAGTAGATGACTCAAGACCGTCCACAGATATAGGTGGTAAACCTAAACTATGCTTAAAAAATTGTTTTATGCTATCTGCTATAGCGTAAACTTGTCTAGAGTTTGCAGCACTCACAATTGTAAATAGCTCAGTAAATGCTCCTAAATTTCTTAAATCTAGTATTGTTGGACGTACAGCTTTTTTTTCTGTAGCAACCGCCACAGCTAATTTTGCTATTTCCTCGTGGGAGAGCTCTCTGTCTCCAATTTTAATCGCTGTTTTTTGCTCATTCACTTGCTATTCTCTCCCGTCTTTTTAAGCTCACTTAATACTTCTATCAGTTTGTCAAGCAATTCATTAATGCCTATGCGAAAAGCAGAACTGATTTCAAAAAAAGGTGTCTTTTTTAATTTTAAATAATTTTTAAATCCAATTAAAGCATCTAAATTATTGTTTTCTTCCAATTCTTCCCCAGCTAAGGAATCTACCTTGGAAATAACAGTAATTCTTGGCCTTTGTAATAAGGCAACATCATATAATGCCAATTCTTCCAGTATGCCATCGTAATCTGAAATCATCGCCTCAGCCGTTTCCTGACTACCATCAATTAAGTGAATAAGTACACAAGTTCTTTCAATATGTCGCAAAAAATCATGTCCCAAGCCCTTTCCTTGACTTGCTCCGGGGATAAGCCCTGGGACATCGGCCACAACAAAAGGGTTTGCTTCTTTGTGACTTACAACGCCTAATGTAGGAACTAGGGTAGTAAAAGGATAGTCAGCAACCTTTGGCCTAGCAGCAGAAATAACTGTAATTAATGTGCTTTTTCCTGCATTTGGACTACCAATGATACCGACATCTGCAATCATTTTTAGTTCAAGTCTTATACTACGATTTTCACCAATGACTGGCGGAATAGTTTTTGTTGGTGCTTGGTTTCTTGAATTCACAAAGAGAGTATTACCAATTCCACCCTTGCCACCTTTAGCAACAAGTAATCTATGCCCTTCATATAAAACTTCACCAATTAATTCACCAGATTCAATATCATATGCAACTGTTCCACAAGGAACTTTAAGAGTTAAAGTCTCCCCAGTTTTACCTTGTCTATTGTTTGTACCGCCTTTGCCACCCGCTTCAGCCTCGTAGTATCGTTGATAACGGAAATCAAGTAATGTTGAGAGCCCTTCTGTTGCTTCAAGATAGACATCTCCTCCATTACCCCCATTTCCTCCATCTGGCCCCCCTGCTGGAACGTACTTTTCCCTACGAAAGTGCGACATGCCGAGTCCGCCATCACCAGCTTTCACCTTAATCTCAGCGGTATCAATAAACTTCATAACTTTGCCACCATAAATTTAAGAATAATGAAATGAATTTGGGTGTAAAATGTTCTCTTTTACACCTTTCTTTATATAAATAAGCTAATAATTTCTGTAACTTGTTTACATAAAGAAAGGTTGAAAAAACAAAAGCCAAGATGCGCATAGAGACTATAAACGCACCTTGGCTTTTGGCAAAAAAGAATAGAATATTTTTTACTATGAAGCTCTTTTTAAGCTTTTGCGTCTACTGGATAAACGCTAACGCATTGACGTTCACGAGTAACATGTTCAAATTTAACTTCACCATCAATTCTTGCAAATAGAGTAAAGTCTTTTCCCATTCCAACATTTACGCCAGGATGAATTTTAGCACCAACTTGGCGCACAATGATATTACCAGCTCTTACGGACTCGCCACCGTAAGCTTTTACACCACGATATTTTGGATTACTATCACGACCGTTTTTAGTCGAACCACCGGCTTTCTTACTTGCCATTGTTTATATTCCTTAATTCTATTCTTCTAGGAGCTCTAGAAGTGATTGTTAGAAGAAAAATGCTTAAATATTTCATTCAGTTAGTATGAAATTAACCTTCGATACTTGTGATAGACAAAGTAGTGAAGTCTTGACGGTGTCCGTGCATTTTCTTTGACTTATTTTTACGAAGATATTTGAAAACAAGAATTTTATTTTCACGGCCATGTGCAACAACAGTAGCTGTCACTTTAGCTCCATTTACAAGTGGCTCACCAATTTTTAATTGCCCACCTTTATTAACCATTAATACTTCAGAAAAAGGTATTTGCGTGCCAACAGCTACATCAATAAAGTTTGCTTTGACTTTTTCGCCTTCAGCAACTTTGAGTTGACGGCCCATGATTTTGACAACTGCATAGTTTTTATTGCTCACAATCAGATTCCTTATACGCTTTTCGAACTTCTTTTGATTCATGTAGAAAAAGAAGTCACATTGTTTTTAGGTAAGCGCTACCACGCCATAAACACGGCTCACACGAGTCGGAAGCTAGCACATAGTGCAATTTTACGCTAAGGTCAAGAACTTTATTTTTTGCGCCTCTGATGCTTGCTTTTTTACGCTATGTCATGTAGGCAATGAATTCCAAGTGGAGAGGTGTCCGAGTGGCTGAAGGAGCACGATTGGAAATCGTGTTTACGCTAAAACCGTAACGAGGGTTCGAATCCCTCTCTCTCCGCCACCATGCAATTTATTAGTAAATTGTGAAAGCGGCCATGAGAGGTGGTTGCTAGCCCTTAGTATCTTTTTAATGAATCCGCCAGAGTCGGAAGGCAGCAACGGTGTTTCTAAAGATAGGTAAGATCAGCTTGCAACCACCCCTCATGGCCTTTTTTATTTATTTCTTTTTCTAGACCTCTTCTCTCATCCTTGATTTTTACATCCTAACCTCACATACTGAGCTAGAATTTGCAGTTTTTGTTTCAACTATAATTAAAGAAACAAAAAATTGTACTTCAAAAATTGCTTAGTATTGAATATCACTTATTTTTGGTACCTAAACGTATGTCTACAAATAACTCAACTCAATTGAATTCCCAGCAAGATAATTCGCATTATGTCGTATTTGCTAGACGCACAAGACCACAAAGCTTTTCTAATCTTGTAGGTCAAGAGGTTGTATCAAAAGCAATTGAGAAAATGTTATCTCATCAAAAAATTCCCCATGCTTTTCTATTTACTGGAACTCGTGGAACAGGAAAAACTTCTAGCGCAAGAATTTTAGCAAAGTCATTGTGTTGTGTCTCTGGACCAACAATTCACCCTTGCCAGACTTGTATTCATTGTACACAAATTACTGCTTGTGCGCATGATGATATTTTAGAAATTGATGGGGCGTCTCACACTGGTGTAGATAATATTCGTGAATTACGTGAAGCGACTCGTTTTTTTCCGAATTCTGCACGATACAAAATATTTATTATTGACGAAGTTCACATGTTAAGTACTGGAGCCTTCAATGCGTTATTAAAAACACTTGAAGAACCCCCTCCAAATGTAATTTTTATTTTAGCCACTACTGAACTACATAAAGTACCGATAACAGTACGTTCACGCTGTATGATATTTGCTTTTAAAAAAATAGAAACAGCTATTATTGAAGAGCATTTAAAACAAATCTTATTGAAAGAAAATATCAGTTTTGAGAACGATGCTATCACTCTGATTGCACGTGAAGCGAAAGGATCTATGCGCGATGCTTTAAGTCTTCTTGAACAGATCACAGCCATTTGTAATCACGCAAGTATTACAACAGAACTAACTAAAAAAAGTTTGTGTGTGCAAGGTGAAGAAATTGCAGAACAGATTTTTTTGAGTATTTGTCAAAAAGATATGGTTAATGCACTTACTTTACTGAAACAAGCAGATGTTGCAAGTATTGACTTTTCTGTTCTATTTGACAATATAGCCCAATTTTTTCGCAACAGCTTACTGATTAAAAGCTTAAATAATAAAGAAAATGCTCTAAAAGTAACACAATTATTACCAAATGAATACTATACTCTTGAAAAAGCAATAACACACTTATCTATTGCTGCTTTAAGCGAAATATTCAAATTATTAGCTAGCTGTGCAAAGGATCTTATCAAAACTAATGTTCCCTTAGCATGGGCTGAAATTATTATCATAGATTGTATTTCTAGAGCTGATTGGCTTTCAGCTTCAGAAATCATCTCTTTACTGAACGATAATTCTAACAAGCTTCAGGCACATGAAACATTACCTTCTAATCTTGCGACAAGAAAAATAGATCATTCTCCAATTCCTACAGCAATTTCTAAACAAAATATGCAACAAGAAATAGCAGGATTAACTGATTTATCTTCAAAAGAATTGGATGTTCAGTTATTTAAAAAGTTTGTAAATGTTGCTGAACAAAAGAGTAAAACACTTGCAGCTAGATTAGCTGTTGTAAAAATTGAACATTTTAATTCAAGATGCGTTCAATTTGCAGACGCTCTAGAAAATGAAACTTTTTTGTCTTTTAATGAACATGACTTGCAACATTTTTGGGATTCTATAGATGTAATCCAACTAAATACAGCAGAGTTTAAAGGTCGATATACTCCTAAGCCCAACAAAAAATCTGAGATAAGACAGAATATATCTCAGCAAATTGCAGTGGAACAAAAACCAATCCTAAATATAACGTCAAATTCATCAAAAAATTTGGTAAATAAAACAGAAAATTTAATGCAAAGCTTTCAAAAGTATAGTGGCAACCAGTCTCAAAAACATCTTGGAAATGAAGCATTGACAAAAGTACAAACTAAGTCAATATCATTATCAGAAATCCAAACTCATGAAAAGAATCAAGGATTTCTTCAGCAAGAAAAAGAACTACTTGAAAAAGAACATGTTCAAAAATTAAAAAAACTCGCTACTGAAATTCAAATCGTTTCGGTAGACTAGAAATTCCTAATGTGAAAGGAGATTTCATTTTTTCAACATAAAAATGAATCCAGATCTTGCACTAAGAATGAAGATTTGATTACATTTTTTTGCAACATGTGACCAACGGGTTGCGACTCTGTTGCTTTTGTAAATAAAGTATATATAACGCTTTACAATTATATTTTTATTTTTTGGAGGTTCTGATGGTTTTTTACACTAATAACAGTGTCGAACAAAACGTTATAAAGTCATTAACAAGTACAAAATTTGCAAGACCTTCTGATGATGATGAAGACGAGTACGATGATGATGAAGACGAGTACGATGATGATGAAGATGAGTACGATGATGATGAAGATGAAGATTATGATGACGATGAAGATGACTACGATGATGATGAAGATGAAGATTATGATGACGATGAAGACGATTATGATGATGAATATGATGACGAGGATTTAGACGACTACGACGATGATGATTTTGATGATTATGATGATGACGAGGATTATGATGATGACGAAGAAGATGATGAAGAATAATTTTTATTCATTCACATCTTCATGCTTTTTTATTAAAGCTAAAATCTATTCATCTCATAAGTCATATATTTGACAATATTAAACTTTTCAGTAAGAAAAAACTATCCTCCAAAAATTATCAGAAGAATATATCATTAAATACAATATTGATTAATAATAAACCTAATACTGAAAAAATTTTGCAAAAGATATCTCTCAAGTTATAATATCTATTGAATTATCATAGAGTGAGAATCAAAAATGAAAAAAACGTTCATTTTTTTAGCTATAATATCTATATTTAATATCTCTTATGCACAAATTAATATAAAAAAATATAAAGAAATTTCAATTTTTACTAGTGATAATTTACAGCCATTAGTAATTCTAGAAAATGAAAAAATAGGTGGACTATTTGGAGAAATTTTCATTCAAGCTACTAAAGAATATGTTAGTAATTATAAAATCAATAATTATCCTTGGCCAAGAACGCAGAATGAATTAAAAAAAACTGCAAATTCAGTTATTTTTCCTTTTGCGCGTAATGAAGAAAGAGAAAAATATTATAAATGGATAGATAAAATTTTTGATGACCACGTTTGCATTTACACTGCAAAACCTAATAAAAAAATTAATTCTTTACAAGAAATTGAAAATATTAATTCATTAGGTTTCTTAAGAAACGGTCCTGAAACGGAATTTATATCAAAAATTTCAACTAAAGTACAAAAAATTGATTCCGCAAATGTTAATGATTTAATGCTAAAATTATTTAAGAAAGAAATAGATGCTGTAGTTGGAGGAAGTTATCTAAAATATGTTTGGAAAAAAAATAATTTAAAAGAAGAAAATCTTTTTTGTGGAAAAACAAAATTAAAACATGAATTATATATAGCAGCATCAATAAAATCTTCTGAAGAATTTGTCGAAGAATTGAAAATAATAATTCAAAAATTTAAAAAGACAAAAAAATATAAAGAAATATTAGAGAAGTATCAATATTTATGGAAAGAAAGTTACTAAATATTATAGATTAGAATAAATCCGATTAAAATTGGAGCTATTAATTTACACATCCATTCCATAGCAAAAGCAGTTAGAGGAGAAAATTCCAATTCTCTTTTTATAACTTCCCAAGCTTTCCAGCCAGTGAAAAGAGAAATTCCTATACCTCCAATTGGTAATAATAGATTTGAGGTAATGTAGTCTAGTAATTCAAAAAAATTTAAATTAAATATTTTAAAATCAGCTATCACTCCAAAAGATAAAGAAACGGGTATTCCAATTAAAAATGCAAAAAAACTTATAATTGAAGTCGCTTTTCTTCTAGTCATTTTAAATTCATCAATAAAATAAATAGCTGTCAACTCTAGTAATGATACAGCTGAAGTTAATGAAGCAACTACTAGTAAAGAGAAGAAAGCAATAGCGAATATTTGTCCAAATGGTAAATTATAAAAGATTACAGGCATAGTTATATATGAAAGACCAGGTCCAGCAGTTGGTTTTAACCCAAAAGTTGTTAATGCAGGAAAAATCATAAGACCTGCTAGGACTGAAGAAATTATAGTAAGAAAAGATATCCAAAGAGCAGAGTTTTTTAATTTTACTTTATTATCTAAATAAGAACCATATGCTAGCATACAGCCTGCACCGACAGAGAGAGAAAAAAAAGCTAAACCTAATGCATCTACTAACATTCTAGTTGTCACTTTAGAAAAATCTGGATAAATAAAATTTATAAGTCCTATACTTGCATTTGGTAAAGTTAGTGAACGGAAGATTAAAAAAACTATTAAAAAGAATAAAGTTGGCATTAAAAATTTTGATGCTCTTTCAATTCCTTTTTGAATTCCAGACATAACAATTAGCAACGTCAAAAGCAAAAAAATTGCATGTGTAATAATTGGTTCTATTGGATTAGAAACATAATTTGAAAATATTTTTTCCAAAGTAGATAAATCACCATGCATCACACGCCCGTCAAACGAACGCAATAAGTAACCTATTGTCCATCCACCAACAACACTGTAGAAAGAAAGAACTAAAAATCCGCATAAAACGCCAATAAAACCAACTATTGACCAATATTTTGATCCTAATTTACGAAATGCACCAACAGCTCCACAGCTAGCTGCTCGTCCTATAGCTATTTCAGCAAGAAGAAGAGAAAGCCCTAACGTTAAAGTTATTAAAGTAAAAATTAAAATAAAAGCACCACCACCATTATTTGCTGCTACGTAAGGAAATTTCCAAATTGAACCTAAACCAACAGTCGCTCCACATGATGCCAAAACAAAGCCTATTTTAGAATTCCATTGCGCTCGAGCCATTCTTTCCTCTAAATTTAAGATTAAGTATTGTGACTTGTAATTTTTACAAAATAAACAAAATTTAGTCAAACCATAAAAGTTATTTATTTTTTAAAAATTTCTTAATTTATATAATTAAAAATCAAGAAAAGACATACTAGCATGAAATAAACTTTTAATTAATACAATTTATGTTTTTTTTAATGAGAAGTAATTGGAGGAATTAATTAAGGAAAAAAATTAAAAAGTTACTTTTAATATTTCATCTTTCATATCAGAACAAAGTTCTTTTAATAATTTTCTACCAAAATCAAATTTAATTCCCATTTCAGAAAACAAACAAGGTAATGATAATTGGGCTCCCAAACTTAATCCTTTGATATAATTTTCTATTGCTTTGGAATAATTTTCTTTACTATATTTCCACAATTGTAAAGCACCTACCTGCGCAATTCCATAATCAATATAATAAAATGGAGAAGTAAATATATGTGGTCTACTCAACCAACCTAATTCTTCAAAATCTTCATATCCATCCCAATTTACGTGTGGTCTATATTTTCTTGAAATATCACGCCAAATTTTGTTACGCTCTAATGCAGTAGGCATTGTTCCATTTGTGTATATTTTATGCTGCCATTCATCAATCATAGCCATAAATGGCCAAAAGTTCAGCATATGAAAGAGCTGAAATGCTAAAGCCTTTTTAGCATCTTTTTTATTTACCCAAAAATCAGAATAGAAAGGGCTCGCTAATAATTCTAATCCGATACTAGCTACTTCACAAAACTCAAAACCAGGATGACGCAGTAACACATTGTTGATATTTGAAACAGCATATCCATGTATAGCATGTCCAAATTCATGCAAAAAAGTCATAGAATCACGAAAATTACCTCCAAAATTTGCAAAAACAAATGGGTAACCACTTTCTTGAAAGGTCACACAAAAAGCACCTGGAGCTTTTCCTGGTCTTGGAGACACATCTAATAAATTATTTTTTCGCATTTCATTGAATAATTTCCCAAAAGAGGGATGAATTTTAGAAGAAATATTTTGCACTGAAAGTATTAATTGATCTAAATTACCATTAGCCGGCGCTTTTTCTGGCATTAAATGAGGCCAAATAGAAACATCCCAAGGAGAAATATCTTGTGTTTTTAGAGATTCTTTTTGAAGCTCTGAAAGTTCTTTTACTATTGGAATAACTTCATGATAAATAGAGTTACGAAATTCATGGCATTGTGCAATTCCATAGTCAATTCTCCCTAATTCAGCAAAAGCGACATCAACATAATTATTAGCTTGAACAGCTTCAGCCTGCTTACTTCTATTTTCGTTAAGTTGATCAAAATAATTTTGGTATTGTTCTTCATTTTCTTTCACAAAAGACCAATAGGTCAAAAAAGCTGATTTTCGAACTTCAACATTATTATCATTAAGTTTTCCAATAATTGCTGAAACGGGAGTT
Organism: Pigmentibacter ruber; assembly: GCF_009792895.1. NCBI lineage: Bacteria > Pseudomonadati > Bdellovibrionota > Oligoflexia > Silvanigrellales > Silvanigrellaceae > Pigmentibacter > Pigmentibacter ruber. The sequence continues at coordinate 37,341 of NZ_WSSC01000006.1, read as the reverse complement.
AGTTTTCCTTCAAAAGAAGCCTTAGCTGCATGGGTGAATTTTTTATATTCACGTATTATCTGATTTTCCTCTATTTGCAAAGAAGAAATGGAATGAGATGTAAATTTTCTTCTCAATTTCAAATCTGATAAAATTCTATCATTATCGTATGAATGCATAGCAGAACGCCAGGGAGAATTCATATAAATATCCATTAAATCACTTCTGATATTTAAAAGTTGGGATAAAATATGCTCTTCAAATTCAATTAACTTTTGTTCTGCTAAATTATCATTAACATTAAAACTTAAATTTAATTCAAGAATTGTATGCTCTTCCGAAATGGCGCAAGACGCCTCATGAAAAAGACCATACCAATTTGCTGCACTTTTGAAGTCAGTGGGAATATCTGTTGCAAGCCGATTAAGCAATAATTTTACGTCATTTTTATCTAATGGGTTAAAATCATCTGCGATGTAAATTCTTTTTTTTCTTTCAGGGAGTCTATATGAAACCGACATCTCCACCTTTCTACAGATTAAAGTCAGCAATTTGTCATGCTGTTAAATAAGTAATTTTCTAATTAATTAAGCAAATTACAAACCTTTCCGATGAAACGTGCAGAGGGAAAGGGTTATAAATGCAACAGCGTTTTCCAACATACACAAAAAAGAGAAGACTAGAAAGACTTGTCTTTTTCACACTTTTTGTCCTTTTAATAAATAGCTGTAGCACACCTCCAGTTGTCAGAGGCCCTCCCCCTGCTCCAGTTAATTTACCATTTTTACGATTAGAACAAGCAGGTGAATGTTACTTTATAGATGATTTTCTTCCAACTCCTGATTCTATGGTAAGTGGTAAAACATCGAATTTATTTTTACGTTATTACACCTATTGGAATGCAAGATATAAATATTGGTCTGATGTTGGAATAATGTTGGCATTTTACAGCAAAGATATGCGTTGCTGGTCGTTATTTGAAGAATATGCTTTACCAAGAGTGGATAATTAATATGAAAGAAAATCAAAATTATATTCTTACACTTTTGGAAGACTAACTTGGAAAGTAACATGGCTAAGTTATTTATAGCTGAATCATCAAAAAAATCGATTGAAAACTTAAGCCATTTCTTGAGCACAGAAGGCCATGAAGCTACATTTTATGAAAAATCAAAACCTTTAAATGAAATTTTATCTCAAGGAAAATTTGATGTTGCTGTAATAGATCAAAATTTTAAAGATATGTCTTATATAGAAATAGCAAATGCTTTTTTAAAAAATCCAATTCATTCTAATACTCATATTATAATCACGACTTCAACACCAAATAAAGAAGACTTAAACAAATTTAGTGGGTTGGGAATAAATTATATCTTTGTAAAGCCATATCGTTATAAACTTCTTTCGGATAAAATCAAATATGCTATAAATCCCAATAAAGGTGATTATGGAGCATTTGAACCAGACATATTAAAAATATTTCTCGAATCTACAATCCATATATTTGATTCAATTGGAAATATATCAATTGCTGCTGGTCGCCCTTTCTTAAAAACAGGAAATGAAAGTTTAAGCGAAATTAGTGCTGTAATTAGTCTTTCAAGCCCACAAATAAAAGGATCTATGTCAATAAATGTTACTAGAAAAATTCTCGCATCTTGTCTTTTTAAAATGCTAGGTCCAAATGCAGTAGCTGATGAAGCTGCTATTTCTGACATGTGCGGAGAACTTTGCAATCAAATTATGGGTCGTGCTAAACAACAGTTTTTAAAGAAAAAAAGTATGACTTTTGAAATCACAGTACCAACAATACTTTCAGAACAATACCATATCTTAGATTATAAAAGCTCTGCTCCAGTTCTAGTCATTCCATTTTTGTATGAAAAAGTTGCTGGAATTTTTGTTGAATTTTGTCTTGAAATCAACGACACTCCTGTTACAGTTGAGCCTGAAAAACTACAAGTGATTGTGGAAGAAGGCGAGCTTATTCTTTTTTAGAAATTTCAAAGTTGGAACAAAATGGAATCAATGTTTATCAATAGAGTAAAAAAAAATTATACTAATTTAAGTAAATGGGCAAAAAGAGAAAATGTAACTGCTTATAGAATTTATGATAAAGATATTCCTCAATATCCTTATACAATAGATTTTTATTCTGGTAACATTGTTCTTTATAAATATGAAACTCCTAAATATCAAATTGAATTTGAAGAAAAAGATGCAGAAAAATTGAGTTTAAGTATTTCTGAATTGAGTGAATTCTTTAAAATTGAAAAAAGTAAAATTTTCTTAAAATCTAGAAAGAAACAAAAAGGATTATCTCAGTACGAAAAGCAAGATAGCAAAAAAGTAACTGAAATAGTAAATGAAAGAAATATGAATTTTCTTGTAAATTTATCAGATTATCTTGATTGTGGTCTATTTTTAGACCACCGAAAATCTCGTCAAATGATTTATTCAATGAGTAAAGATCTTTCAGTACTGAATTTATTTGCATATACTGGTTCGGTAAGTGTTGCAGCAGCTTTAGGTGGCGCTCGAAAAGTAACAACTATTGATATGAGTAATACTTATATACAATGGGCAATAGAAAATTTTAAACTTAATAATATAGATATTAAAAAACACGAATTTATTAGAGCCAATGTTTTGCAATGGTTAAGTGAAGTAACAGAAGAAAAAATTTATGATTTTATTTTCTTAGATCCTCCTTCATTTTCTAATTCTAAAAAGATGTTTGAAGCTTTTGATGTTCAACAAGATCATATATTTCTTTTAAAGCAATGTTCCAAAATGCTAAAACCACGTGGTCAAATTTTTTTTAGTAATAATTTAAAATCTTTTAAATTAGAGGAAGGAAATCTAAAAAACTTCTTTCAAATAGAAAACATTACAAAAAAAACAATACCTCAAGACTTTAGAAATGAAAAAATTCACCAGGCATGGATTCTAAAAAAATTAGGGATTTAAACAAGCTGTAGATGCAGAGCCGCCAGTATAAATAGAGCGAATTCTCGTTATATCGTTAGCTGAAACACACCTTACAGAATCATAAGAACTTCCCACAGTGTGTCCGGGTGAGTAATATGGACTCATTACGCTGTTTGTTTCAGTTAATACGTGTCCTAGACCTATAAAATGACCTAATTCATGTAAAACAATACTTTCCATATCCGCAATTTGTTGTGCTGCATTATAATGTGTAGTTATGTCATCAAAATAGTAAGTATCTCTATTAAATCTTATACTAGCATTAAATATTGTGCCTTGTGCAACCAAATAAACAGTAGTTGCTATTACTGACGATGACTTTGCTGTATTTGATATCCATCCACCACTATTTCCTGATAATTGATCAAAGTAAAGAGCATGATGTGAATCTTTGAGGGGCGAAAACAACCCATTAAAGTCGTTACCAGTTTTAGTAACAGTTCCAGTTCTTAGCGACAAAATCGTTCTACCAATTGCACTATTCCAAGTATTAATGGCATTTTGAATATAAGTCGATAAATTTGAATTTTCACTAGTGATTGCAGAACTAATATCTACTATAATAGGATAACTATAGTTTTGTCCCCAACCATTACTACAAGCTATTGGTTGATTAACATCACTAAAAGATTCACTATATTGAACAGATTTATCTGCTAATCCACAAGAGACTACAAAGAAAAATAATAATAACATAACAATAATATAAATGTAATTTTTGCCAAACATACCAATAGCCTCTTGCTGGATCACAGAGGAGCTATCGACACGTAGGATTTTTTTTCCATATCAAATAATTGACATATTTATATTAATTATTAATTGTATTAAGAATTATTCCATTTAGGCCTTTATGAAAAAAATATATGTTTACTTGACTAACTAAAAAGTCTAATTTCCCAGATTTAATAGTAAATTCAGTTGGTCTTAATCTGCTAAATTTAACCTTTTCTCCTTCATTACAATTTATAGGAACATTATTATTATTCAAAACTAATTTTTCTGGAATTTTATAAACTAAATTTTCTTTTTTTATATTTGTACCTAATATTACAGCACAAACACTTCCTGAAATAGTTGATTTTTTTTGATTTATATTTGATAAATTAAAATATATTTTTGTTTCATTTTGATTCTGGATAATTTTTGAACTTTCTATTTTAACCATTGCATTATTTAATACATTTATATCATCATTGCGATTAGTTTTTTCTACTTCAGCAATTACTTTTTTGTTAGTATCTGAAACATTTTCTTCATTTTTTTCAGGAAGCATTGTCTGATTAGGATTTGCTTGATCAATATCAGTTACTTTTATCTTTTCTGAATCGTCTTTTATATTATTAAAAGAAAGGTTTTCATTATTATCATAATTTTTTTCTTTATCTAAATAAAACTCTATCACTTCTTTTTTAAATGAGGTTATATATTTTTCAAAATTCATATTTTTTTTATAAATATTAATTGAAATTAAAATTGATAATATTGCAAATAAGAAGATGATTGATAATAAAAAAAGGAAAATTTTTAACAATATATAGTTAAATTTAAAATGATATGTTTTTTCAGAATCAATAAAAAAAATTAAATTAAATTTCTTTGAACCCATTTTTTTACCTGGATTACTTGTATTCATTATTTTGCCTTATTAATGCACTAAGCAATTCTGGTTTCTCATCTTCTTCATACCATTTTTCCGAAATTATTTTAAATTCATTATTTTCTTTTTTTAAGTATAAAAACTTTCTTCCAAAATCAATTTTTTCAGAAGATTTATAACGTTGTAAAAATGAGACAAATAGCTGATCTCCATATGCTACAATTTTAGGATCACTTATTTCAATAGTTATTTTTCCTTTTCGATTTGCAGAAATACTTGTTTTGTATGATAACCATTGTTTTTTATTTTTTCCTGAAGTATGAAATGTATCAGAATAGTAAGATAAGTATAAATTTAAATCAGAATTTTCCCAAGCTTTTTTCCAAGACTCTAATAAAGAATGAATTTGACTTTTTGCTTCTAGTAGTGTTTCATTTGAGTTTAAATAAAACATTTCTTTCGTAATTATAACTGGTGTTTCAAAAAGAGTAATATATTTTTCAAGATCTTTCCAATCCTGATTTCTTAATGCGACACAACCATCAGTATCAAAAGGTTTTAAAACCCTTGTATCATCTTCAACACCATGAATCCAAATTCCATAGCCAGTTTTGCTAGATCTTTGGTCAAAAATATTTGGGTAATCTAATGTCAATGCTCCTGGTCCATACTTTGGTGGCAACTTTCCACCCGAAATTTTGCCAGTAATAAAATAAACTCCCTCAGGTGTCTTTTTGTCTCCTAGGGATTTTTTATCGCCTTGTTTTTTTCCTGTAATAGCTTCATAACTTTTTATAACATCATATCCACCATTAAAATTAGATCGATAGACTGTTAATTTGTGCAGTAATTTTTCTACAATAAGAGCATAGTCTGAGGATTTCCAACCTAAACTTATTAATGCAGCAGGAATTTTTGTTTGATTTCGAGACATAGGTTCTGATAATTGATTTCCTGAGAGCTTATCTGGTATGTCGTTTCCTGCTACTATTTGAGTATTATTCTGCTCTTCAGCAGTTTTATTTTCCCAATTTTTGTCTGTTTTTATTTGTGAAAAAACAAAAGGATTGTAAGTAAAAAGACAAATCCAACAAAAATGGAGATATAGCTTACTTATACTTTGAAAGGATAAGCAATGCACTTTCATATCAAAACTCCATATAAAAAACTCAAACAAAACTTATAAATTATTGTATAAAGTTTAATGTGGATATGATTATTAATCTAGATCGTCAAAGACTCGTCACAAAATGAGTATTACCTCAATAACTGAGTTCTGCGTAAGGGGCAAATATCGATGAGTTTCATGCAGGAAAATGTATTAAAAACTATTGTTTTTGAAATTAATGAAGTTATAAAGAAAAGTAAAAAAAATCAATCTACTAAGAAAAACGCTTCCATAAGGGAATTTGTTAGGGAAAATTTTTGCCCTTATAAGGATAAAAAACTAAGTTCTTCTGAGTGTGAAGGATATATATTAAATTTTCCAAATTCAACATCAGCTCCTTATCAAAAACCTTGCAAATGTGCCAAATTTGAACAAGAAATTATAAAACAAAATGCATATCAACTGCTTAATGAAAAACTCGAACCTATTTGGCCCCTAAAAAAAGGAATGGTTAGTAGTAAATTAATTGCATGGCAAGACTGCTCTTGTACATTGGAAGTCAATCAGAAAATAATAGCTTTTATGATTAAATGTCTTTCTGCATTGTTTTATATCGAACAAAATTCCTCTATAATAAAATATCCCTTTACTTTTCTTTTCGAGAATAAATTTGCAACTTTATTTTTTTGGAGTGATATTAGAAAATATTACTTAAAAAATATTGAAAAACTTCATTATGAAAATAAAAAATATCAATCTCATTTTTTTCACAATATCTTACCTAAAGACAAATTGATTGCTTTAAGTCTTGAGGATACTTTTTTTCGTTTAAGATCTGGCAGCAATATGGAATTATTTGCATTCGAACAATTTATTAATGATCTTATTCTAGCTAATAATTCCCTTGTTGTATTTTCTAAACAACATCTTATTTCAAATAAAAAAAATAATTTGTATAATATATCTAATTATTCAATCACGTTTAAAAAAAGCTTAGATGAAAATAAAATATCATTACAAGAAGCTATGGAACCAAATTATACTATTGCTAAAGATGAACGTTTTACTGAAGCAAATAAAATAGGTGCCTTTGATAGACTAATAGAATTACTTACTCTAGGACAAAATAAGCTAGATCATGTTGAAAGGATTTTTTCAGAGTGGAAGACAAAATCAGGGAACTAAGTTCAGATTATTACAAAAGAAAACAACATCTATTAAAAAAAAGACTTTCTATATTTCTAGTTTTAATATTTTCTGTAACTTTTCTGATCTTATTAAGCGTTTCTGAAGGGATTGCTTTAAAAATTTTACTTTCAAAAAACTTCACAGTAATTGAAATATCTTTTATTCTTATTTTAATTAGTATTTTTCTTATAGCATATAATATTTTTTTATCCCGAATATATTTACATATTTGTTATCATTTTGAAAATCCTAAAACACCATCAAACATTATTATGACATTGTTTATTTGTGCATACTTTCTTTTATTGTATACCACATCTGGTGTAAAAGAAATACTAGCTTTAGGATTTAGTAAACTTTGTATTATTTCTTTGTATTACCATTTTTGGCGATCACAGATTATCGAAAACCGATTAAAAAAACACTTATCAATTCTTCCAGCAAATTTTCTTTTATCTTGGCGTGCTTTTTTTATCTGCAAGTGGGTTCTTATTGCTTGCTGGCTTTTGAGCAGTTTAGGTTTTGCAATTGCATTAGTATCTTCACACCCCATTATAAAATTAGAAGGCTGGGAAGGCATTATAATAATGATAACTTTTTATTTTTTATTTAAATTATTTGTTCGAAATCCAAACGCACACTTTCAAGATTAGGTGTTTCCTCATGTTAATTGATTTTCATGTTCATCTGGCAGGCAACGGTTGTTGTCAATCTGGAATTATTCTTGGAAAAAAATTTGAAAGACGTCCAACTTTTTTTCTTTTAAAAAAAATGCAAAAAATCACAAAAGAGCAACTCGTAACAGATATTGATTTATTATGGATTCGTAGAATTTCTAATTTTATTGAAAATTCCCAGTACATTTCTAAAGCTGTTACTTTATGTTTAGACTCAATTTACAATGAAAATGGCAAAGAGCTTGAAGACTATATTCAAATGTATATTCCCAATTCTTGGGGATGTGAAGTTAAAAAAAAATTCCCTAAAACTTTAGATTTTGGTGCTTCAATTCATCCTTATCGAAAAGATTCATTACAAGAACTTGAATATTGTTATAAAGAAAAAGCTTTTTTAGTAAAATGGCTACCGTCAATGATGGGAATTGATCCTGAAAATCCTTTGTGTTTTCCTTTTTATGAAGCTTTACGCGCTTTAAATATACCCTTATTATCTCATACAGATACTGAACATACTTTTGCTCTTCCAGTGAAAAAATGGGGAGAATATAACCACATATCAAAACTCAAAAAACCGTTGGAAATGGGAGTAACGGTAATTGCAGCGCATGCAGGTACACCAACACAACTTTCTGAAACAGAAGAGTTAGTCAATCAATATGAAAATTTCTTTTTGGATACCTCTGGTTTATTTAATCCAACCAGAGCCAGGAGTGCTTTAAAACTATTTGCAAAATCTAAAAACACTGTTTTACGCGAACGTCTTCTATTTGCAACCGATTGGCCAGTCCCAGCTATTCCGCATTTGATAATTGATAAACTTGGGTTTAACGCTTTTAAAACGCTACAACAAATAACCAATCCATTTGAAAAAGATCTTAAAATAAAGGAATACTTAGGGTTCAATTTAGCTGACTTTAAAAAAAACCAAGATTCGTTATTGACATTACTGGGCAGGTCGCTTACTGAAGTAAACCTAACTTGATGTTTCTTTGGGTGCTTAGCTCAGTTGGTTAGAGCGTCGCCCTTACAAGGCGAGGGTCTGGGGTTCGAGTCCCTAAGCACCCACCATAACAGAGAATATCAGTTATCAGCGACTTAAGTTGCTGGGTGCTTAGCTCAGTTGGTTAGAGCGTCGCCCTTACAAGGCGAGGGTCTGGGGTTCGAGTCCCTAAGCACCCACCATTTTTCTCCTCATATCAAATCACAACTAAAATTTTATAAAAATTAGACAGTTGTTGGTTCAACACTATCTTATTTCTTTTTATTAAGTTGCTCCACTTCCGTTGCGTTATTATAGAGAACTTCGTACATATCAAAACAGGTTTGGTTTCATTCTGCAAAGAAAATCTAAACTTATCCTTAGAGAAAAGTATCCGATACAAAAATACAAGAAATTAAAGGATTTTTATGACAACCGAACAACTCTTAAAAATAAATGGCGGACAAAAACTTGTTGGCGGTAAAGTTTCAATAGCCGGCAGTAGCAATCAAGTAACAAAATGCATAATTGCTTCATTACTCACAAATGAACATATTCTTATAAAAAATGCCCCTGCAGTGAATGAAAGAAAAATTGCAGAAGAATTATTTGCACATTTAGGCGGTGAAGTTGAGTACGTTGATGAGCACGCAGTTCGACTTTGCGCATATGGAGTAACAAAAAATTCTATTTCTAGAGAAATATGCCAAAAAAATCGTATTTCTATACTTGCTGTTGGCCCCTTACTTCATCGTTTTGGAAGCGCCTACATTTACGGAACACTTGGTGGAGATAAAATAGGAAAAAGACCTGTTGATTTTCATATAAAAGGGCTACAGGAAATGGGTGCTCAAGTAGAATTAGATGGTGATCTTTACCATTTAACAGTAGATGAAAATGGGCTACAAGGTGCTCATATTGCTTTACCCTTTCCAAGTGTAATGACCACTGAAAATTTAATCATCGCTGCTACCTTAGCAAAAGGCAGAACAATTATTGAAAACGCTGCAATTGAACCTGAAATTATTGAACTTGTTAAAATGCTGCAAAAAATGGGTGCTGACATTACAATAAATGCAAATAGAACCTATGTTATTCAAGGAGTTTCACGCTTAAAAGGCTGTGAACTGAGAATAATGCCAGATAGAAATCAAGCAGTAAGCTTTGCATGTGCCGCATTAGCTACGGGTGGTAATGTTTTATTAGAAAAAATTCCGCATGACCCTTTATATAGTTTTTTAAATTATATTCAACGCATGGGAGCTGAATTTAGGGTAAATTCAGAAGGAATATTTGTAGCTAGCCCAAAAGGTAAGAGATTAAAACAAAGCCATATCGAAGTTGAAGTTCATCCAGGCTTTATGACTGATTGGCAACAACCCTTTATGGTATTATTTACCCAAGCGGACGGTATAAGTATATTACATGAAACAATATTTGAAGACAGACTAAGTTATACTCGTTACCTTAATAGCATGGGAGCAAATATTAATTTATTTTCAACTTGCTTAGGAGAAGCCCCTTGCCGTTTTAAAAATAAAAACCACGTACATTCGGCCATTATTCATGGCCCTACTCCTTTAACAGGCGCTAATTTTCGCATGCCTACAGATATTCGAGCTGGAATGTGCCTTGTTATTGCTGGATTAGTTGCTTCTGGGACAACTCTATTATCAAACATTCAAGAATTACAAAGAAAGTATGATAATATAGTTCATAAATTAAATCAAATGGGTGCCGATGTCTCAATTATAAATGGACAACTTACAAAATAAATAAATCACAAAATCTTCGAGTGAAAAGAAAAATCTATTTTTTCTCTGAATCTTTTTTTTCAGAATTTCTTTTAATGATTTTGATACCTTTTTTTTCTTTCAAATTCGAATCTTCAGCATTATTTTGAAGCAATTCTTTTGCTGCAGAAGAAGAATTAACCGAGGCTTGTGATGCTGCATTTGTTTCTTGTTTTATTTTTTGATAAATCTCTTCTCTGTGAACTACCGTTGATCTATCAGCTTCAATACCTAGACGAACCTGTTTTCCCTTAATGGCCATAACTATAATTTTAATATTATCGCCTATAGCAATAACGTCGCCGACTTTACGCGTTAAAACCAACACGATACAGACCCTCCATGGCCAGACCAAACTCTAACCGCCAGAATTGATTGAATTTATGAACTCATTATAGCTAATTCCTAGCTTATGGTATATCAAAAGAAAAGAAAGATGCTAGACTTTTGTCGCTCTGTAATTTTATCCTACACAAAGCGCCCACTTCATGCCTTGAAAAACTGGAAAGACTTACAAATCAAAATATCTGTGATAGTAATATTTAGATAAAAGCCTGAATAATGTTTTTAGGCACTATCTCTGCTCAATTACTAGGGGTTTAACGGTGATTCGATTATTACGAAATATTGCTTTTGATAATGATGCTTCTAAAACAATAATTAGTCCAAAAAGAAGTACTGAAAACAATTTGTTTGAAGAAACTTCTTACAAAGCTATCAAAACTGCACAAAGAAGAAAATGGACGTTACTTGGACTTATCATAGCTTTACTTCTTATTGGAGTTAGTTTATTAATATATAATCAAATGCAAACTTCTAAAAATTTAAAGTTGTCAAATGAATATGCTAATATTGAAGAAATTTTTAATAAAGAAAATGCTGAAAATCAAAAAATTATTGAACAATTTAAAGGAAATCTTCCCAAAGACTTTTCTCCTAATTTTGAAAAAAGTATGCCTCTATTTGCTGATTTTGCTAAAAAATATGCAAAAGAACCTATTGGTTGGCAAGCAGGAATTAGATCTGCAACTTACTATATTTCAAAAAATCTAAATAATAAAGCAAAAGAAATATTAGAGCCTATTGTAAATTATTCAGCAAAATATCCTCTTATTCAAATTAAAGTTCGAACTACTCTTGCTGGAATATATTTATCTGAAAAGCAAGAACAGAAGGCACTTTCAGAAATTTCAGTAGTAGAAGCAATTGTCCAAAACCCTGAACCAAATCAGGCTCGGTTACTAAAAGCTCAAATAAATTATGCTATGGGTAACAAAGAAGAAGCAATTAGAGTTTTAAATCAAATTATATCTACTAATTCAGATCAAAATAAACAAAACCAAAATTCTGAAATACAACAACAGGCAAAAGTTTGGTTGAATTTTCTTGAATCAAATTAATTTTAAAAAAACCAGGATATATATTAAATGAATTGTTATAAATCATTTTTTTTTACTGTTACTTTTTCTTGTGTGTTAAAAGCAAATGCATTACCAGAAGTTAAATTAATCACTTCAAAACCAGAAATATTAGAAGTAACTGGCGCTTATTCTCCAGGTTTTCCTGGGTTTGAATCAACAAGACCAACTGTTGTTTTACCACCTCAAAAAACATTTTCACAATTTGGCGGATTAACTGCAGATAATAGTTTTACTATTGAAGAACAAAAAAAAATAAAAGAAGAAAAAAATAAATCTGTTCTTATAAAAAATTCTGTTAATTTATTTACCCCAAGGCCAATTTGTGGAGCTTCTTCTTATCAAAACACATTAAATTGTTTTGATTTAAATAAAAATGGATTATACCTGCAGAGTTATCCAATTCCTGGTGCCGTTTCATCAACTCCTATTTTTTATGACAATCATTGGTTAATTGGGACGACAAAGGGTTATTTATTAAAAACTCAAGCAAATCCTGATAATAAATACTTACCGCAGCTTGGAAAAGAAAATACAAGTTTATGGGGCCATTATTCAAGAAAATATATGAATCTTTTTCGACTCAAAACTATCTATAAAGATTCAAACAATATACAATCTAAAACTGACTCACAAAATATTATACAACTTACTCTTGATGGAACTCCAGGATTAAAATGGGTTTACACAAATTCTGCTAAATTTATTGGAACTCCTATAATAGCTAATAATTCAGTATATGTTCTTTCAGATAGTGGTTACATTCAATCTTTTGATTGGAATACAGGGAAACTTGCTTGGGCAGTAAGACTTGCTCCTGATTTGAATTTAAAATTAACTTCTAATTCCTTAAAAATGTATAATAATCAACTTGTAGTAGGAAACGATTTAGGAATGCTTTTATTTTTAAATCCTAGTAATGGTCACATATTGTGGTCTTGGCAAATTCCTGAAGCTAACGAAACACAAAGAGAAGCTAATCAACTACCAGCAGGATCTGATAAATTTGCAGGAATTATTGCAGCTCCTCTTTTGCTAGATAACGGATTAGTTGCTTCAAATGCTGAAAGCATGACTCAATTCATTTCCACTGGAATTAAATCATCCGTTTGGAGTTACCCAACAGGTAGTGTTGCTGAAGCAAAACTTTGGCAGAATAACATTATTCTAGGATCAACAAATGGATTTGTAATAAGTTTAAATAAAACTGATGGCAGTTTAAATTGGAAAACAAAAATTGCTTTAAATATGTCACCTGTTATGAGCTTGTTTATTACAAAATCTAACTTAATCTTAGCAGCATTAAGTAACGGTGAGATATTTATGCTAGACCCTCAAAATGGAAAAATCTTGGCTCAAACTCAATCAATTGGTGAAGTAAATGGCGAGTTTTTCTCAGGGTATGATTCTTCAGAGGCTTGTATAAGTTTTTCGCAAAATGGTTTCAGATGTTTTTATGCAAAAGCTAAATAGTAAGAAAAAAAAATTTATGAAAAAAAATTTAAAACCAAAGTTTTCAATTAACATACAACTAGATCAAAAAAAATATTCTATTTTAAAAAAGAAAAAAGATTTTATTTTTGAAGTAACAAATTCTTCATTTCTTGTTAAATATGAGAAACCTGATTTAAAAAAAAGAATCAATTATATTCTTTCATTAATTTGTGATTTTTCTACTGAATTAAGTATTCGTTTCTGTGATAGTGAGGAAATGTTATCCTCTAATTCCTATTATCGAGGAAAAAAATATCCAACCGATGTTTTAAGTTTCCCTGCAACAGAAAATTTGCCTATACAATCAAACACCCAATATCTAGGCGATATTTTAATTTGTTTACCAATTTGTTACAATCAAGCATTAAAAGCAAAACAAACCTTTGCTGCAGAACTTGAGAAAATGATTATTCACGGAATACTGCACTTAAAGGGTTTTGATCACGAAAGAAACAAAAATGCTTGGATTGTTATGACACAGCTAGAAAAAAATATTCAAGCTGTTCTTCTAAAAGAAATGGGTAAACCTTCTTGGTGTAAGGCAACAATTCAAAGCAAATAAAGGATCAATGAATGGAAAGCCTGTTTGCTGGAATTTTTTTTGTTATTTTGATTTTATGTGTTTCCGCGTTCTTCTCTCTTACAGAAACTGCTGCAACAAGTATTTCAAACTTAAAAGCAAAACACTTGTATGAGTCTGGAAAAAAATCTGCCCAAGTTTTAAATTTGTGGTTAAATAAACCATCTAGAGTTCTAGCCTCATTACTAATCGGAAACAATTTAGCAAATATTTTTGCCTCAATTTTAGTTGACGACCTATTGAGAACGCATTTTGGTAACACACAAATTCTTTTAGTAACTGGGATGATGACTGTTATAATCGTTCTTTTTGCAGAAATAATTCCTAAAACATTTGCAAAAACTCATGCTGTAAGAATTATTGTTCCCGTTCTTAATGTTTATAAGTTTTTTTATTACATTCTTCTTCCTTTTACAATTTTAATGACTACTTTAAGTGATTATATCACATCCTTTAACTCCAAAAAAAATAAAAGTAATGATCCCCAGATTACAGAAGAAGAATTAGAATTTTTAATTAATGTTGGAGAGAAGGAAGGCGTTATTCCAGAACAAAAACATGATATGTTATCTGGAATTTTTGAACTAGGAGATACTGTAGTTAGAGAAATTATGGTTCATAGGATAGATTTAACAGCAGTAGCGCAATCAATGAAAATTGTAGAAGCTGTAGAAAAATTTAAAGAAACTGGTTTATCCCGTATTCCAGTCTATGATGAAAAAATTGATAATATAACTGGAACAATTCATGCCAAAGATGCTTTATTTTTCTTAAAAAAACATCAAGGAGAAGACTTTTGCAACGAAGCTACAGTTGCAGAAATAAGAAGAGAAGTTATGTTCATTCCAGAAACAAAACCTGTTGATCATTTATTTCAAGAAATGAAAAAGCATAAACAGCATATGGCTATTGTTTTAGACGAATACGGTGGAACAAGCGGTATTGTTACTATGGAGGATATTTTTGAAGAAATAGTTGGTGAAGTTCGTGATGAATTTGATAATGAAGAAGACGCCATTCGCCCTACCCAAGTTGCAAATCAATATTTAGTAGAATGCAAAATTCATATTGATGATTTTTGTGACTTTTTTGATATTAAAGTCGAAGATTTTACTAAAGGTATTGAAACAAATGAATTCGACACGCTTGCTGGACTTATTCTGCATTACTTTGGTCAAATACCAAAATCTGGCGATAAATTAACACTGAATAATGTGGTAATGGAAATTGTTGAGGTCAGTAAAAGAAGAGTCAGACGCGTTGTTGTCCGTTTAATAAGAAGTGATGATCCTAATTAAATAATAAATTTATTATAAATACATATTTTACAGATATATATATTCAAAATTAAAATTTTTTACTTTATTGACAAATTATAAAAAATCATTAATTTTATTTTTTGTTACTATAAAAAAGGAGATTTATGAAAAAATTTATTAGGTTTTCTTTATTTTCAATACTGGCATTTTCTTGTGGAAAAAAGGAAAATGAAAATTCAAAAAATAATTCACAAGCAAATGAATTACAAAATTATCAAGAAAATAAAAATAAATTTACTTTCCTTAGCGAAAATTTCAAAACTTCATTTGGAAAAATTGGCAACGATACCTGGAATAAAAGAAAAATGTATACTTGTTATTTAGAATTAGGGAAGTTTTCAGTTACGAAACCAATGAAACCAAATATATATCTTTCTATGAAATTAAGTGGCGACTATTATATTTCACCTGATGATTTTAAAATCAATCCTAATTTATTTGAAGTATATATAATAGAAGAAAAGGAAGTATTCTATTCTCAAGCCTATGAGTTAAATTTTAAAGAATTGGAAAATAACTTTAATGTAAAACAATCTAATGGACAAATAGTAGTTGAAATGAGAGATACTAATTTTCTCCTCCAAAAGCTTTCCTTAAAAAGGAGGAACAATGGAAAAAATGAAAGAAACCCATCACCACTTAATAGTGGTAAGTATAAAGTTTGTTTAATGCCACCTCTATCAGATACTTTTGAAATATTTGATAAATCTAATCTTGAAATTAGAAAAGCCATTTTGACTTTAGATGAATAATTTACTGTATCTTCAATGTTTTATCTAAAGTCTTCAAATTCACGAATTATTTTTCCAAGTTTTTTTTGCTTACTTAATTTCTTCATCCCCAAATTAAAAGATTTTAATTTTTCTTTATAATCAACAGCTTTTTTAGAAAAAATAATATATAAATTATGGACTTTTATTGGAGGATTTAGCATTGTAAAATCAGCAGGAGATATATTTAATTTATAATTTTTCCTTAATAAGTACTTAAAAACAAAATTATCAATAAAAATTAGATCAACTTTTTTATTAATTAAATTGCTCATATTCATTTCATCAGTTGTAACATCAATCTTTTTTAAATCATTCCTTTTATCAAATTTTTCTTCGTTAAAATATCCTCGCACAATTCCAAAAGAAAGATTATTTAATTTATCATAAGTTTTATTTAAATCATCTTTATCATATATATAATTTATTTCTTTGTTATTTTTTTTATTCCCAATAAATCCAACTTGACTTTCAAAAAATGGATCAGAAAATTCAAATTTTGAAACAACTTCTTCATCATAATATTTTGGCATACAGCCATCTATGCTATCACTAGCTTTTTCTGACTCAGCCATAGCTCTAGCCCAAGGCATAAATACTAATTCTAAATTATAACCTTCTAATTTTAATGCTTGACGAATAATCTCTGCAACAGGCCATTTTTTTCTAATTCGGGTCCAATATATGGTTCCCAAGCTAACGTAGCTAATTTTATTTTTTTTCAACAGCTTCAACATTCATACTTAAAATAAAAAAAAGTACAAGAGTTAGAACTTTTTTCATATCAACCCTAAAAAATTGAAAATAAAAATTAAGTGTATGAAGAAATTAATAAAACCTCTGATAAACTCATTCCTAGTTTTTTAACTATTTCACTCGCTTCAGTACCTTGCTGAAGAAGTTTTTTTGCTTCTAAATATTTTTCATTTTGAAGTTCTTTTAAAATTTCTTCAGTAGGAACTGAAGTATCAAATAGTTTTAATATTTTCTGCGCTTTTTTAATGGAAACTAATAAAGTTTGATTTAAAACATCTGCATCTCGAATGGTTTTTTCTAAAGCCATAGTTTTCATGTTTAAATTAGAAATATTTTCTTCTAAAAGATGTTCCGAATGTCTATCCACTTCAATAAGTACACTATTAATTTTTTTAGTCACTTCTTCCCATTCAGCATGAGCTTCAGAACCAATTAACATCAGTTTATTTAATGTTTCTCCAGCTAATTTCTTTGCTTGATTGACTTCTTCAGTTAAGACCGCTTGAATTTCTATTAATTTTGCTCTTTCAGCATCAAGAATGGCAAATTCTTTATCTCTTTTAATTTTCCCACTTTTTAACCATTTAATGCATACGAAAAAAAAGAAAACTTGGCTCAAAAATAAGACAAACCCAACACACAATAAAAGAGCTACGTAGTTCATCTTCCAGCACCACTTAAGTTTAAATATTCATTTAAAATTGTTTCATCAACCCCATCAATTGTTAAATTTTCACACAATATTTGATACTTTGTGCCGCGTTTAAGTATTTCTTCTGCACTTAACACACGTGCTAATACTTGAAAAAAAGTAGGTGCTTCTGTGTGCCTATATTCTACAATTTTTGATTTTCTAGACCAGTAGTCGGGAATTTCTATCCAAACTCTAAGTAAACAACCTTTTTTAAACTCAGATAGAGATTGAAAAATAATTCCTTTACTTGAAATTCCTATGCTTTCAGATGTGAGCATTTTACTAGCAGTATTAGATATTTTATATTCACAAAACTTTATCGGAATTTTTTTTGTTACTAGTTTTAGATCAAATGGCGTGGGAATAGGGACTGAAGTCGCACCTGCTTGACTGAGCTCTTCAATATCCTCAATAGTAAGATTTTTATGCATAAGAATATTAACCTTTGAGCGAAAGGTAAAAAAAATTATTTCTTAGCAAAAATTTTATCAATTTTTTCCTTCATCGTAGCGGCATTAAATGGCTTAACTATATAATTGCTGACACCACTTTTAACAGCTTCAACAATATTGTCTTTATCGGCTTCTGCTGTAACCATTAAAAATGGAAGATTTTTGATTCTTTCATCTTTATGGGCTCTAACAGTTTTTAATAACTCAATGCCAGTCATATTTGGCATATTCCAGTCACTTACAATAAATTCTATCGCCGGATTGATTGCTAAAGTGTTCAATGCTAATTGACCATCTTCTGCTTCAACGATATTTTGATAACCAAGCTGTTTTAATACACTTTTTACTATTTTACGCATTGTAGGAAAGTCATCTACAACAAGTATAAGTGAATCCTTATTTATAGGTTTATAATTTGGCATTTAACTATACTCCTTTATACCTAAACACTATTCCTGCAGAAGATGTCTCAGTTTTAACTTCATTTTTTGCACAGCTTGGGTGTGAAGTTGAGAGACTCGAGACTCCGTAACATCTAATATTCGGCCAATTTCTTTTAAATTTAAGTCTTCATAGTAATAAAGACTTAACACTAGCTTTTGTTTTTCAGGCAATTCTTCCACTGTTTTTATAATAATATCGCGGACTCCCTTGTTTTTCAACTGCATAAAAGGATTCTTTGAATTTGGATTTTCTAAACATTCAAGTAAAGATTTTTTGTCACTTGAACTGGTTCCACCAAGTTCTTCTAAACTCATCATAGATACTCGAGTTCTTCCCATACGCTCTTGGTATTCTTCCAAAGGAACTTCTAAAAACTCCGCAATTTCTCTTTCTGTTGCAGGTCGTCCAAATTTATGTTCAAGTTCAAGTTTAGCTTTATCTTCTTTCTTGTTACTTTCTCTTACACTCCTCGGTACCCAATCTTGGTTTCGCAATTCATCAAGCATTGCCCCACGCACACGAAATTCAGCATAAGTTTTAAATTTATTATCTCGACTAGGATCATATTTATCAATAGCATCCATAAGGCCAATTACACCAGCAGAAAATAAATCATCTAAATCAATATTAGAGGGCAATCTAGCTGCAATTTTTTGCGCAATATACTTTATCAATGGAGCATAATCCATAATAATTTGATTGCGCATGGGATCACTGGTTAAAGGAACAGCTCTTGTCTGATTTTGCGGAATTTTTTTTGTTTTTTGTTTTTCATTTGTTTCTTCATGCAAAGTTTTCTTTTGCGCTGTTCCTGAAAAAGCCATGCTACCTCCACTTCTACCTGGAAATACTATTTATACCCAATTATATCAGGTGAATTTGCTGCAACCATTTTTCTCCAAAAAAACTGCATTGTTCCTTTAAGCTGGCCAACGGTACCTTGTGTAATAATTTGTCTTGATATATCTCGTAAACCTTGGGAAGCTTGCGAAAATGGATATTTTTGGACGTATGGAACTCTATCTCTAACTGAATTTCTGACAACTTCATCAAAAGGGATATGCCCTAAATATTCGACTCTTACTTGTAAATATTCATCTGATAAAGTTGATATTTTATCATATATTTTTTTTGCTTCTAAATCATTTCGAACCATATTTACTATTAATTTAAAATTAGTTTCTGCTGTTGTCTGAGAAAGAATTTTTATACTTGCATAACAATCAGCTAAACTAGTTGGTTCAGGGGTAACAACCATAATGACTTCAGCAGATGAAGAAGTCCAATATTGTACATTTTTTGATACACCAGCTGGAGTGTCAATCAAAACAACATCAAATTCTTCATCCAGAGATTCTATTTGATCTAGAAGCATTAACTTCTGTAATTTATCTAATTCAGGAACACGCATAACACCACTAGAAGAAGGAATAATTCTGACGCCTTCAACACCTGTCATAATAATATCTTTTAAATGTCTTTCTCCACAAAGAACATCATCTAAAGTAAATTGAGGTCGTAAATTTAAAACAACATCTAAATTTGCTAAACCAAAATCTCCATCAATAAGTAATGTTCGCATTCCCATCCTAGCCATACAAAGACCTAAATTTGCCGTAGTTAAAGTTTTTCCAACACCTCCTTTACCACCAGAAATAGCGAGAACAGTTGGTACTTTAGGTTGGTATGTAACAGGTTTAGAAAAATTTAAATTTTCTTTTTGAATATTTCTCATCATTTCTCTTAAACTAGAAGCTTGATCAAACACAATATCCTCCAAAATCTAAGAACATTAATTAGAGTTTAAGTAAGCGCTCCACAACTCTTTCTTTTGATGCAATTTCAATATCTTCAGGAACTCTTTGTCCAGTTGTAAAGTAACTGAGTGGTAATTTATTTTGCACACTAGTATTTAATATCTCTCCAAATGCCCAAGATTCATCTAATTTAGTGAAAATTAGACTTGCAGGAGTTAAAAATCGAAACCCGCGAATTGTTTCATCAATATCCCTTTGTTTCATTGTACATGACAAAACTAAATGAAATTCAATTGGAAGTGGAGCTTCTGCAAGTTTCTTTAAAGTTTCCATTTGATCAGAAAATCTAGAACTTCTACCAGCAGTATCAATTAAAATATAATCATAATTATTATGCTTAGAAATATAATTTACAAGTTCATTTTTATCTGAAATTTCAGCAAAATGACAATCCAATATTTTAGAATAAACTCTTAATTGATCACTTGCTGCTATTCTATAAGAATCCATTGATATTAATTCAACATCAGCTAAATCAGTTAATTTTAGTTTAGCAGCAATTTTAGCTAAAGTTGTTGTTTTGCCAACACCCGTGGGCCCCACAAAACAGACAACTTTTTTCTTGCTTTTTTCTACTCGAAATGGGCCAGTTACTTTTAAATACTTAAATATAAATTTTATTGCAGAACTTAAATAAAATTCTTTTGTTTTCTCTGGAGAATTAATTAATTCTTCTTTATTTTTAGGATCTTCTAATGTATTTAACCAAGTAGTTAGATGATTTATAAAATTTTCAGATACACCAGCACTTCTGAGCCTTATACCAATATCGGTTACATGCGAATTTCCATTATCAGTCGATTTTTTATATTTTTCGCGCATAATATCATGTAATAAGACTTTAATTTCTTGCATTTGCTCAGTTATATCAACTTGAGGTAAACTTTCCAGCTCTTTTCTTACTTTAGATATTTCAGATTTTAATACACTCATTTCTTCAAGAGTTTGCTCATTTAATTCTGTATTATTTGGATTATTTATTGTTTCTTTAGAAAACAAACGTTCTTTGGCTGGCTCTTTAGTTAAAGCGCTAGCTAATGATCGAGCCATATTTCTAGTTTCTTGATTTAAAGTCGAAAGAGTAGGAGAAATTAAAGTACTTTTTTGTCTATTTGGAGTGGGATCTCCTTTAACGACAGTTGCTTCATTTCTTGGTTTAATTCTTGGAAAATCAACTTTTGGGAGATGTTCTGCTGATTTTGGATTTATAACTTTTCCATGCACAGTTGCACTTGGAGAAGCTGTAACTTCATAAATTCTGCAATTTTTTTGTAACTCTTCAGAGTAAATCTCTTTTTCTTTAGTAGATAAAATTACTGCATCTCTACCTAATTCTAACTTAACAAGTTTTATGGCATCCTGGAGGGAAAATGATTCAAATTTTCTAATTTCCATTTTACATCCTTTAATAATAAAACAATTAAGTAATTAATTCCAAGTTTCTTATATTTATATCATGCGGAATTTCATCGTAAGAAAGAACTATCAACTGTGGTATGTAACGGGATACTAATTTTTGAAATGCTTGACGCATTCGTGCGCTTATTAATAAAACAGGTTGGGAACCCTCTTTATCAAAAATTTGAATTCCTTTTAGCAGCTTTTGCAAAATTTCCTGTGCATTTTTTGCATCAAGATTTAAATATGTTGAACCATTTTCAGTTGTAACCAAACCACCAGATAATATATCTTCAATTAATCTATCAAAAGTAACAACCACTAATTCATCCTTATCATTGATGTATTTTTGAACAATATTTCTACCAAAACTCTTGCGGCATAGTTCAGATAAAACATCAGGATTTTTTATTATTCTACAATGATCTGCTAGGCACTCAAATAGGGTAAGAATGTCGCGTACCGACACGTCTTCACGTAGCAAGTTTTGCATGACTTTAACAACTTCACCTAAAGTAAGTCGATCTGATTGCATAACCTCTTCTACTACTTTTGGATTAGTTTCCTTCAGTTTATCAATTAGATATTGAACATCTTGCCTTGTTATTAATTCTGCAGCATGTTCTTTTAACACCTTTGTAATATTAGTTGCAACAACAGTAGAACAATTTACTACAGTATAACCTCTAAATACTGCTTCTTCTTTATCACGTTTATGCACCCAAATTGCAGGAAGACCATAAACAGGATCTTTTGTTACTTCCCCACCAATTGGTAATTCAACACCACCAGGATCCATTGCTAAAAAATAATCCACCATTAAATTACCAGCCGCTACTTTGTTACTTTTTAACAAAATTTGATACCCACCTGGTTCTAATTGTAAATTATCACGCAACTGAACTTGTGGAATTATAATTCCCATTTCCTGAGCAAATTGTTTTCTTATTCCTTGAATTCTATCTACAATTTCTCCATCCTGAGCAGGATCTATTAAAGGAACAAGTCCATGACCAACTTCTACAGCTAACATATCAACACGCATTAAATTATCTAAACTACTACTTTCTTTTTCATCCTTTTTTCTTTCATCTGTTTCTTTTAAATTTTCTTCTGAAAGTTTTTTTTCTTTTATCCATTGTGCAGACATTCTTCCTAAAAAAATGAGTAATCCTGAAAGAACGAAAAATGGAATTTTTGGGAATCCTGGTATAATTGCTAGGAAAAAAATTAAACCAGCTGCTATGTAAAATGCTTTTGGATGGATACGAACTTGTTTTAGAACTTCAGATCCTAAATTTCCTTCACTTGTTGCTCTCGTTACTATTATACCCGCAGCAGTTGAAATCATTAGGGCTGGAATTGCGCTAATCAAACCATCCCCTACTGCAAATAAAGTAAATTTAGCAGCTGCATCGCTTGGTGTAAGAGAATGCATTAATACACCAATACCAAAACCAACAATAATATTAACTAATGTAATTATTATTCCAGCTATTGCATCTCCACGCACAAATTTACTTGCACCATCCATTGCACCATAAAAATCAGCCTCATTTTCAACCGCTTTTCTTCTTTTTTTAGCTTCTTCTGCATTGATATGTCCGGCATTTAATTCCGCATCAATAGCCATTTGTTTTCCTGGCATTGCATCCAAAGTAAATCGAGCTGCTACTTCAGCAACTCTTCCAGCACCTTTTGTAATAACAATAAAATTAATAACCATTAGAATTATAAATATTACAAAACCAACTGCAAAATTACCTCCAACAACTACTTTTCCAAATGCGACAACTAAATTTGCGACATCTCCTTCAGCACCATGCAGTAAAATATTTCGTGTTGTAGCAACATTCAAAGAAAGTCTAAATAAGGTTGTAATCAATAATAACGTTGGAAAAACACCAAATTCTAATGGTTTTGTGATATAGATACTGACCATCAAAATAATTAATGCAGAAGAAATACTGATTGCTAATAGAAAATCAATAAAGAATGCAGGCAATGGAAATATCATCATTAGTACAGTACCAACAATGATTGAAGCCATAATTAAATCAGGGCTTCTTGCTAAAAAATTGCTTGATTTAAAACTACCTATTTCTGAAATATTTGAATTTGCTTTAGCCATAAATCATCCTTTAAAAGCGATCAAAATATTTCTTGCCTCGCATTTGATAAATATATTTAATTACTTCAATAACTGATTGATAAAGGGATTGAGGAATTTCTTGCCCAACTTTAACTGTTTTATATAAAGTACGTGCTAAGGGTTTATTTTCAACAATCATTATGTCATGTTGTTTTGCTATTTCTCTGATTTTAAATGCAATTAAATCTTGACCTTTGGCAATAACTATAGGAGCATTCATTCCTTTTACATACCTTACTGCTACAGAAAAATGTTCAGGATTTGTTACGATAAAAGTTGCTTTTGGAACATCTTTCAAACTTTTACGCATAACTAAATCTCTAGCCATTCTTTTTCTTTGCGATCTTAAAAGAGGATCTCCTTCATGTTTTTTAACTTCTTCTTTAACTTCTTGTTTAGTCATTTTCATATCATTATTTAATTTCCAAAGATTGTATGAAAAATCTGCAATGCCAATAACAACTCCGGCAATACACATTAATAAAAGCAAATGAAAAATTGATTTTCCTAATTCTTTTAAATAGTCAATATTACTAAAAAAATAATCTTCACTGGATTGACCTATTTCATTTTTTAAAACCAAGTAAATTAAGACTGATAATATGCTACATTTCAGCAATATTTTCAGAAATTCAACTAAAAAAGTAGCACTAAACATTCTAGCAATTCCTGATAATGGATTAATTCTATTAATATCAAAATTAATTTTTTTCCAAGACCAATTAAATCTTGTTAGTAAAAGTCCAAATAACAAAGGAAAAATTGTGCAAATAAAAATGATTAAGAAAAAATGAGGTAGTATGGGTGAAGTTGCATAATATAAAACTTTAATTAAACTTGAATAATCAACAAAATAAGCAGGAAAACCTAACCATGAACGATTAAAAACTAAGCGAAAACTTTTCAACATGTCATTGGCATAAAAATAAAAATATGTAGTAAACAAAATTAATGTGACAAAAGAAACTACTTCTTTAGGGCTTGCAACGTTCCCTTCTTCACGAAATTGATTTTTCTTTTCTTCGGTCGCTTCTTCAGTTTTATCCTGAAAGCCTTTTTCCTCTCTACTCTCCATTACTTTTTCCTTTTAAGGAGGTGAAGTTGGAATAAAAACACGCCGCATAGAATCAAACCACATCACTTCTTTTTGCATTCCATAATTTCCTAATATGCTTAAATAAGAGGTTAAAGATAAATACAAAACAACTAAGGCAATGACGAAACTAATAGGAAAGCTTATTATAAAAACGTTAAGAGATGGTAATGTTCTATTTAACAAACCTAGAGATATATTTATAAGAATTTGTACAGTCATTATAGGCGCAGCTAATCTTAACCCAAGAACAAAAGCTTCTTGAGCAATATTCAAAGCAACTTTAGCAATGCTTGTTGCATCTGCTGAAGGTCCAATTGGGATATAAATGAAAGATTTAAATAGTCCCTCAATGAATATATGATGAATGTTTAAAGTTAATATCAGAAGAATTGCAAACCAATTTTTAAAAACAGAGAATGATGATTCATGATCATTTATTCCTGGACTAAACATTGAGGCAACTTGGAAACCCATATTTATTCCAATTGTATGTGATGCAATCGATACACCTGATAAAACTAATTTAGCAGCAAAACCTACTGCAAATCCGAACAGAACCTCACGAACAGTAGCAATTGCTAAAGTAAAACTACTCCACTGCAAAAGATGTTCTTTTTGAAATATTTTCTCTGAAACTACTGGATAAACAAAAAACGTAAAAGCTAATCCAAGAACTATTCGTAATCGTACAGGTACAACTTGATCGCCAAATATAGGTAAAAAGAAAAAAATTGTTACGATACGAAGAAATACCATCACAGGAAATGGCCAAGTTTGGGGATTTAATTCTATGACAGACAAAATATCCATGATTTCTCTTTACTTTTGCCTAGCATACTCAGGAATTTTATCATAAATTCTATGAGTATAATCATTTAACTTACGAAGCATCCAGGGTGATAAAATAATTAAAACAACTATCATAGCTGCTATTTTAGGTAAAAAGCTAAGAGTTGATTCATTAATTTGAGTTGCAGCTTGAAATATACTAATTAACAGCCCGATAATCATCGCAACACCTAATAATGGTAGGGATATTTCAACTGTTATGTATAAAACGGATAATATAACATCTACTACCTGTTGATTGTTCATAATTAATCCTAATTAAAACTTTTAATTAATGATCCAGCTAGTAAGCCCCATCCATCAACAACAACAAATAAAATTAATTTTAATGGAAGACTAACTACTGTTGGAGGTAACATCATCATACCCATAGCCATTAAGACACTACTTACAATCATATCTATAACAATAAAAGGTAAGTATACTAAAAAACCAATTTGAAATGCTGTTTTTAATTCACTAATTACAAAAGATGGTACTAAAATTCGCATAGGTACATCTTCTTTTGTAACTGGTTTTTCCATTTTACTCATTTGATAAAATAGTTTTAGATCATCAGTTTTCACTTGTGCCATCATAAATTCATGCAAAGGTTTTTGGCCTACTTCTAGCGCTTGTTGTGTAGTAATATCTTTTTGCAAATATGGCACAATAGCCTGATCATAGATTTTAGAAATAGCAGGCGACATCACAAAGTAGGTTAAAAAAAGGGACAAAGCTATTAGAATTTGATTTGGTGGCATAGTTGGTGTTCCTAATGCCTGTCTTAAAAAAGATAAAACTATTAAAATTCTTGTAAATGCACTCATTAAAAGAAGAATTGCTGGTCCAAATGTAAGTAAGGTTAAAACAGCTAAGACTTTTAAAGCAGGTACATAATCATCCTGATTTTCACCATTAGCAATATTTATAGAAAAAACTGGTAAAGGATTTTTATTTAGATCTAGTTTATTTTGCACATTTCTATTTTCATTTTGCCAATTTTTTTCAATAGAATTAGTATTTCCTTGCGCTGGAGTATTTTTTGCATTTTGCGCACTCGATCCATTTGCATAAAATAATGATATGAGTATTAAATTTAGAATTATGAAAATTCTCATACCACTCCCAAAAGAAAAAAAATTAATTTAAAGGTTTCATAGAACGTAACTTTTCTCTAATCAAATTAGTTACATTTTCAACACTATCTACCTCTTCTTCTTTTTTCTTAATTTCTTTTTTACCTTCGCTTTCAAATTGATTAGCCAAATATTTTGGAAATGCTTCTGATTTATTATTTTCATTAGCTACTTGTTTTTTTGTTCCAACTGAATTTGAATTAATACTTTTTAAAGCTCTTAATAAAATATCAGATTTTTTATCATTAATTTTTTCGACTTGTACTTGTTGCATTTCTGTTTTTTCAGTCAATGATTTTTCATTATTTTTAGGTAATAAAAATTTATCACTAATTTGATATTGCTTTCTTTCTTGGGAACCCCTATTTGAATTAGAAAGACTAATATCTGTTAGAAATTGTATTCCAGCTTCAGTATTTGAAACAACAATTTCTTGATCTCTAATTTTTAATATCATAACTTGTCTTTTTGGTGAAATAGAAAGTGTCGACACAATATCCATAACTTTTTCATTTTTATTATTAGAAAATAAAAACCCCTTTTTTCTAATTTTTGTTAATAAGTATCCAAGAATTGCAAGGATTGCGATAAATATTGTAGAAATTAAAAATACTTTCCAAAGCTCTGACTGTCTTGTTGGCTGCTCTGATTCTTTAAGAGCAACATTCATATTTTTCTTTGAAACTTCATTTTTCTTTTTAGAAATATTTTGTCCTATCATTTCATCAAAAGTTTTTTGCCCTTTTAAATCCGTCGGCTGTTCTGTTTCTTTTTTAATAAAATCATTATTTTGATTATAATTACTTTTTTTGACTTCATTATTTATATTTTGATTTAATGAATTGACCTGAGGGTAAGTATTATTTAAATCCTCACTTTTTATAAATGAATCTTTAATTTCTTTTCTTACCTGCATTTCATCACGTTTTTTTTCTGGATACTGAATTGGTGGGACAGAATTTTCAAAATTCTCCTCAGAAGAGGCTATATTATAAATTGATAGGAGCAAAGCTACTATAAATCCATATTTTTTAATTGACATATTTTATACCTCTTTCAAATTTTAAACACTTTCTCCAGAATGAGCCTCATCCATTCCAACTCCGCTCATTACATCAGTTAACCGAACTCCAAATTTTTCATTAACAACCACAACTTCTCCCATAGCAACAAGCTTATCATTGACATAAATTTCCATTGGCTCACCTGCCATTTTATCTAACTCAATCACTGAGCCTTGCCCCAATTGGAGTAAATCATTAACAAGAAGTTTTGTTCTACCAAGCTCCACTGTTACTTTAAGTGGGACGTCTAAAACCATTTTCATTCTGGAAAGATCAATATTTTTTAATGAATCATCATCTTTAGCCATAGGAGGATTAGATCCTGCGGCTGCCGGTGGTGATGCTTCACTACCTGCTGCCTCAGCAGTGCCTCCAGCATCTCCTTCTTCACCTGGTTCTAAACCAAAATCTTCGGGTCTAAATCCTTCGTTCAAATCAGCCATTAATAATCTCCAATTATTTCTGTTATTTTAATTGCTTTATTTCCTCTTATTATTCCAGGAACTCCTCTAAATTTATGAATTCCTTCAATCATAATATCTAAAGGTTTATCAGCATCTCTATCTAAAATAAGAACATCCCCTTTACCCAATTCCATTAAATCTCTTAAATTGATCCAACAATTTCCTAAATTACAAATCATATTTACACTGGTACCCATTAATTGAGTTTTAATTCTATTTATCCAAATATGATCTACTTCTAGTTGCTCATTTTGAAATCCAACGCTTAGTTTTGATTTTATAGGTTCAAGAGTTGAATAAGGAAACACAAGTTTTATTGAACCACTCATTTTTTCTAATTCGACATCAAATGCTGTTGAAATAACAACATCACTAGGAGGAACAATGGCAACAAATTGTGGATTAATTTCAGTACGTGAATAAGTTATTTTTAATGGGAAAACTGGTGCCCATGCTTTTTCAAGATCATCTACAGCAGACATTACAACACGACGGGCAACTTTAATTTCTATTTGAGTAAAATCTTTTCCTTCTATTTTTGTGTAAGGAACATCAGAACCTCCAAATAAACTGTCAACCAAAGCATAAAGTAACTTACTTTCAATAACCATTACTGCTGAACCACGAAGAGGTTCTATTCTCAAAATATTAAGACAACTCGGTAAGGGCAGGGAGTTCATAAATTCGCCAAATTTAATTGGCCCCGAACTATTCACTCCAATATTTGCAACTTTTCTCAATGCCGCTGATAAGGAAATACGAAACAATCTTATGAAACGATCATGAATAATATCTAACGTTGGCATGCGCCCACGAATAATTCTGTCTTGATTTGCTAAATCATAATGAACTATTCCTGATGCATCTTTTTGTCCACCATCGCTATCATTTCTTCCATCAGAAACTGCATTTAATAAGGCGTCGACTTCATTCTGACTTAATACCTGATCCATGCATTACTCCACAAAGAATTCGGTAAAATACACGTTTTGAACTGGCCTATCTGTTACTTCATTTATTCTATTTAAAATTTCTCTTCTAAGATTTTCTTTACCATTTTCTGATATGAGTACTAATCTTGTTTTACTTGTTACAGCTGTTATAACAATATCTTTAATTTGAGCTTCCCGTTTTTTTAATTCAAATCCTTGATTTTCTCCTCCTCGATATTCAATAGCAATTGCAATTCTAATGAATCTATTTTCAATTGAATTCCCTAGATTTAAATCTAGTCTTGGGATCATAAAAGTATCACCAAAATTTGCTGTTCCTTTAGGCTCTTCTTTTTTTCCATCATCTTTTTTATTTGGATCGTCTTTTTTATCATCCTTTTTTTCATCTTTCTTCCCATGATCATCTTTCTTCTCATCTTTTTTTTCGTCTTTCTTCCCATGATCATCTTTCTTCTCATCTTTTTTTTCGTCTTTTTTAGCTTGATCGTCTTTCTTTTCGTCCTTTTTTCCATGGTCATCTTTACTGTCTTTAGAATCTTTTTTGTCATGATCATCATGACTTGTGCCTTGAGCTGCGAGTTCAGTGTTTTTCTTTCCCGAAATGGTTTTAAATACAAAAAAACCACCTACTCCAAGAGCCACAAGCAAAACACCGCCAATACCAGCAAAAAGAGCTAGACGACTTTTTTTCTCTTCTTTTTCATTAGGATCCTTAGGCTTTTCATCTTTCTTTGCCTCAGCTTTTTTCTCATCTTTTTCGGCCATTAGCTTACCCTGCAATTTTTAATGGATAAAATAAACTTTTTATTGCCTTCTTGAGACTAGTTTGCCATAAAAATACGAAGCAGGTTTGTTCTTAATGTCGTGTAAACTATCGGCAATCTTTTCCAGAATAAGCAATATCTGCCTGTTTATAAGGATTGATTTTATGGAATTAAAGGAATTTGCTGAGATTATTTTATTTGGTAAAGATATTTTGAGTGACAAACTTTTGGAACCAAATTTGCTTACTGATACAATTGAATACAATGCAATTCTTACCCCTAAATCTCCAGGTAGAAATTTAGATTTACAATTCAAAGATTACCCTATCAATAAAAAAATTCCTTTCCCCAATCAACAACAGCTCATTGAAGAAAAACAAAGAGGTTACGTCCTGCACTTTTTTGCTAATCATGAATTACTTGCTATGGAAATTATGGCATTAGTTTTATTAAAATTTCCAAAAGCTCCAAAAAATTTTCGCTTGGGAATTGCAAATACAATTCTTGAAGAACAAAAGCATATGAAACTATATATACAAAGAATGAAAGAACTAAATGTTTCATTTGGAGAAATTCCTGTCAATAATTTTTTTTGGAATTGTTTATCTGACATGAAGTCACCAATGGATTTCGTTGTAAAAATGAGTATGACATTTGAACAGGCTAATTTAGATTATGCGTTATTCTATAAAACTTTGATGGAAAAAGTTAACGATATTAAAACTGCTCAAATATTAGATACAGTTTATCAAGAAGAAATTGGACATGTTAAGCATGGAGTAACTTGGTTTAACCGCTGGAGAGAAAATGATGATTCTGATTGGTCAGAATATCAAAAAAATCTTGAGTTTCCATTAACTCCAGCACGCGCGAAGGGAATAATTTTCGATATATCTGGAAGAAAAAAAGCTGGTTTATCAGAATTATTTATTAAAGAATTATCAATATTTAATTCTTCTAAAGGAAGACCTCCTAATTTATTTTACTTTAATCCAGCAAGTGAGCAAGAAATTGCAAGGAAAAAAATTGGATTTACGCCAAATAAATCTGTAACAAATTTAGAAAATGATTGCTCGTCACTACTCCAATTTCTTGCTGCAAATGATGATATTATTCTTCTTAAAAACAAGCCATCGGTTGGTTTTCTCCAAAAAATCCAAAGATGTGGATTTCCTATTCCTGAATTTCAAGAATTATCCAACTCAGAAAATTCTATAAATCATCAATATATTAGTCATTTTTATCCTTGGGGATGGAGTCCAGAAACAATTTCTATTTTCTCTAAATGGCAAAATAAATTAATCAAAAAGAATTATTTTCATGAAAATATATTTTGTAATGAAGAATTTCAAAATAAAATTATGCTTTTATATTCTAAAAAATTCTCAGCAATATTGTACCCTGAAATTTATAAAGAATTATCTTCAATTCAATCTATTCTACCTGAGTTTAATTTAAATCCAAAAGTGTGTTTAACAAAAAAAGAATGTCTAGATGCTATCATATATTTTCTCCAATCTTGTCAATTTTCAAAAGTTGTTATGAAAGCTCCGCTTGGATGTGCTGGACAAAATATGCTGCGAATTGATAATTCTAAATTAACAATAGCTGAAGAAAACTGGATTTTAAAGATTTTAAACTCACAAAAATCTATTATTATTGAGCCTTGGTTTAATAAAGTTGTTGATTTATCTTATCAGGCCAAAATAAACGATGATGGTAAATATATTAATTTAGGTTTAACTCGTTTTTTTACTGATGTAAGAGGGCAGTATAAAGGAACTATTGTAGGTAAAAAGACAGATGATCTGCCCAAAAATGTAACTAAATTTTTATACAAAAAATACTCCAATTTTTCCAATATTGAAGAAATACTGAACTTTGTTTCACAAAAAGTTGCTGAGAAACTTATCGAACATAATTTTTACGGCCCGTTTGGGATAGATGCTTTTCTTTATGAAGATTTAAATTCTGAATATGGTTACAGATTGAAATTTTTATCGGAAATTAACCCTAGATATACCATGGGGCGGGTGGCTCTTGAAATCTCAAAAAGAATTCAAGCAGGTGCTTTTGCAGTATGGGTTCATTTACGAATTTCAGATATTTTAAAAAATACAGGATTTAATTCTCTAAATGAATTTATTAAAGAAACAGAAAACAGATTTCCAATTATCTTAACAGAAGAATCAAAGCCCTTAATTCGAGAAGGTATTTTATTTACTAATGATCCATCAATGGCTACTTCTGTTCTAACTGTTCTTATTGTAGGTAAAAAAGTTCTAAATGACTTTACAACTTTTTCTTCCTTAGAGATAATATAAATTATTATTTCTACTTATAGTATAGAAATAACGTAGCTGCCTATTCTATAAAAATTATAGCGAGATTTAAATTGCTTCTAAAGTTATTAAATAAAATCAATGGATATATAAAAAAATTCAATGTAAGACCCAAACATAGAGAAATTATATTTTCTATTAATAAAAAAATCTGGTTAAAAAAATTTGAAATTATTATTCGTGAATCTTTTTTTATTCTTAAAAATTCAAAATTTTCAGAAAAATCTGCTCAACTTACTTATGTATCAATTTTATCAATCGTTCCTTTAATTGCAATTCTTTTTTCTTTTATCCATGCTTTCCAAGGTTTTAATACAATAATCAATGAATTTATTGCCCCCACAATTACAAAACATTTTGGCAATCGTGCAGGAAATGAAATAATTGAGTATTTAAATTTAATTATAAGCAATCTTAAATTAAAAGAATTAGGAATAATTTCATTTGCTACATTTCTAATTACAGTTATCTTACTAGTCCTTAAAATAGAAGATAATATTGATGAAATCATGGAATTTAAAAATAAATCAAAATTGTTTAATAGAATAGTCAAGTGCTGGCTTCTTTTAACTATTACTCCTTTCTTTTTCACTCTCGCTTCACTCAAATCGGATACTTTTCTTAAACTTATAAACATTCAAGAAAATACTTTTTTGAATAGTTATATTTTACACTTTATAAGAGTATGCTTAGGATTATCGTTCCAATGGATCTTTTTTGCATTTATTTTTTATATAATACCCAGTAAAAGAGTTAATTTAAGAGCTGCATTTGTTGGAGGGTTTATCTCAAATATCTTATTTGAATTCCTTCAATTTGTTAATTTATATTTTGCTAAAAGAGCGCTAGTAACTGATTCAAGTCATATTTATGGATCTGTTGCTATTATAGCTGTTCTTTTCTTTGTTTGGATCAGACTTATTTGGATAATCATTTTAATTGGAGCTTCTTTTGCTATTGCAACACAAAAAATTATCTTTTTTAAAGAGTTACTCAGAGTAAAGTTTTCTCCAGTTAAATCTATACTAGATTGTATATTAATTTATAGAACCATTCGTAATTATTATCGAAATCAAAACGCTCCAATTGCGGAATCTTTTTTAATTTCTTCGACAGGTATTGATACTATAGAGTTAGAACATTGTATTCAATATTTATTAAATAAAAATATTATTTGCTCAGCAGATAATGAATTAAAAGATCCTCATTATTTACCAAGTTATCTTTCTATATTAAATGATAAAGATAATCCTGAATTTTTACGAAAAGTAATTTTAGAAGATAATTTTATTGGGACGAAAGAATATAAAGAAATAGAAAAAATATTTAAATAATTATTTAGCAATTGTCACACTAGCTAGCATATTTTTTATTTTAACTTTTATTGCTTTTTTTTCTGAATATTTTTTTGAATTTATTTCAACATGTGTAAAATGATCAAAAATAAATATATTTCCAATATCTTCTTTTTCTAAATTAAGTTCTTTAATAAGTGAGCCCACTATATCTGCAGGTCTAATTTTTTCTTTTTTACCTTTATTTATAAAAACTTTAATAAATTTAATGTCGTTTTTAACTTTCTCAACTTTACTAGAAACTTCTTTTTGAATTTTTTTAGATAAATTCTCTTTTTTAAATTCTGAACATTCTATTTGTAATTCTTTCATCATATTTAAATAGTAATTAACATTTTTTTCTTCGCAAAGTGCTAAGGATAAACCTGAGTGCCCAGCTCTACCAGTTCTTCCTGAACGATGGACATACTCGTCATTTTGGTAAGGGATATCATAGTGAATTACTATCGGCAGCAAAGAAACATCAATACCTCTGGCAGCTATATTTGTTGCGACTAGAAATTTTAAATTTCCAGTCTTGAAATTTCGCATGATACTGTTTCTATGAACTTGCCCCAACTCACCTGTCAAACCATCTATATTTAAACCATGTTGCTTCATTTCAGTTACTAAATTTTGCACGGTTTCTCGAGTGTGACAAAAGATAATTCCTTTATTAAAATGTTCTGAAGACAAAATTTGAATTAATTTATCTTTTTTTTCATCTTTTTTGGTAACTAAATATTCATGTTTAATTAGATTTTTATCACTGCTAACTATTTTTTCTCTTAAATCAATTTTGACAAATTTCACATTTTTTAAAAATAGTTTTTCTAGCTCAGTTATTTTTTCATTTTGTGTCGCTGAGAAAAAACCAATTTGCAGATGACTTGGTACGTAATTAACTATTTCTTCAATTTGATCTGCAAAACCCATACCAACCATTATATCAGCTTCATCTAAGATTAAAGTTTTAAGCTGGTTAGTTTCAATAGATTCACGTTGCAATAGATCTATCATTCTTCCAGGGGTGGCAATAATAACATGTGGATTTTTTTGCATTTCTAAAATTTGAGCTGAAATTGCGGTTCCCCCAAAAACAGAACGGATCAAGATATTTTTTTGCTCAGCTTCTAACAAACAATTAGCTATATTTTGAGCTACATTGGCAATTTGCATGCCTAATTCTCTAGTAGGAACCAGAATGATAACTTGTGGCGATCGTATCGAAGTATCTAATTTTAATAATAGCGGTAAGAGAAACGCCATAGTTTTACCAGAACCAGTTGGGGCTAGGGCAAAAACAGATTCTGCATTGTAGATTGGTTCTATGCACTTCTCCTGAATTGCAGTCAACTTGGTTAAGTTCATTAATTTCAAATATTTATCAATATTTATCATAGTAAAATGCTTTTATTTAGGGGAATTTTAACAATTGGACCGAGAAAAGTTAGACACTTTAATTGATAGACAAACTAACAGTTCAGCCAGACTAGGTACAGGCTTATTATTACTTATATTTCTAGTCAACATATTTATGCATTATTAGCATTTCAAAGGAAGCTAAGAAATTGACTTAAAAAGTTTAGTAAAGCAATATTTTATAGAATAGAAAAATACATTAACTTGTTTTTTCCTATGAATATAATAGCAAATGCAGGAAAATTGGTAAAATTTCTATTCCTTCAAAAAAAAATTCTAAACTAGTAACTTTAAAAATTAAAAAATAGGTGATTTTTATATGAATCTTTTTTTATCTTCAATGTATTTTGGCAATTCGGCTCATAAACTTTCAAAAATGCTAACTAAAAATAAAAATGTCGCCATTATCCTTAATGCTAATGATTTTCTTGGTGATAATAGAACTAAATATTATAATGAAAGTAAATTAATTCTAAATAATTTAGGATTAAATTGCACTGAACTTGATTTAAGAAACTATTTTAAAAAAGATCCTGTTTCTCTTAAATTAAAACTATTAAATTTTGGCTTAATTTGGGTAACAGGAGGGAATACCTTTATACTAAGAAGAGCCTTTTATGAAAGCGGTCTTGATCAAATTCTACCTGATCTCCTTAAGAATAAAGAAATTATATATGGTGGCTTTAGTGCTGGTGCTTGCGTAGTTACACCTTCATTAAAAGGTCTAGAATTCGCAGATGATCCTAATATAATTCCAAATGGGTATCCAAATGAAATAATTTGGGATGGATTAAATCTTATTTCTTTTTGCATTGTTCCGCATTTTAAATCTGAGCAGTCTGAAGCTTTCGGAATAAATAAAATTATTAATTTTTACAAAGAGAAAAACATTTTTCATCATACATTAAATGATAAATCAGCGATATTAATTGAGGATGATATAGAATTTTTTTATGATAATTAATAAAAAATAAAAAAAAATTAATTTTTTGCAAAAATTAATTACCAGAATTCAGTCACGGGTATTTAACAATTTTAAACATTTACATTGCATCTTTATTTAATCTATTACTTAGAAAATCAAAAAAATAAACTTTTACTTCATAAATATACATTTAAAAATTCTCTTATGCTTATCTTTAAATTGTCTCTGAATCTAAAATTTCTTTAAAGGACTTTGTTTTTTTAAATTTTTTTAATTCTTTATTATAGGCTTTCATTAATTCAATTATATTTTTATATTTACTGTTTCTAAATTTAGATTTTTTTGAAAAAACATTGTAAATATTCTTTTTAAATAAAACAAAATCATAATAAGTAATATTAGAAATATTAAGATATTTAGCTGTATAAATGCCAATTGTTTTGTTTTGAGGATATATTTGAATTCTATTTCCTGACAGTTTCTTTAAATTACTTTCTATATTAACTGAGGGTTCAATCTGTGGGTGATACAGTTGGTATTCTTTGTTTCTCCATGGAAAAGCTTTCCAAAAATCTTCATCATATGAGTTTTCATGAATAACACCAATTGTTAAATTATATTTTTTTAAGTCATCATAAGAATTTATTTTATATTTTTTTTTGTCTCAAGATTTGTGAATAAAACAAAAACTGATTCCCAAGATACATCTGGATAAAATAAAAACTTTTCCCTTTCCAAAGTTTTTGAAACTTTTATTCCAACATCAATTATTCCATTTTCCAAAAATAACTCACATCTTGCCCATGGCATTTCTTCAATTAAATAATCTATTTTTAGTTTATTAAAAATATTCTTAAAAATTTCTATATCTATTCCTTTTAACTCATTCGTTTCTTGATTTACTTTTACATAAGGAGGGCTACGTTCAGTGCAAACTTTAATATTTTCTGATGGAAAAACTTTCAACGGAAAAGCAAGAAATATGATTAAAAAGAATATATTTCTTAAATAAAATTTAGTAGGAAGAGACACGACTTTTATTTCCTTTCCAATAGAGGTTCAAAGGAAGTTCTGTTGCAAAAAATAATTAAGAGTGATGAATCAAAGTTATGATACTTTGCAAGTAAAAATTGTCAAATATATATTTATTAGTAGGAGTTTATGTTTTTGAATACCTAAAGTAACAGGTTAAAAATAAAGATGCTATATTAATATAGCAAATTAAAAAAGAAATAACAAAAGAAACAAAAAAAATAAGCAGGAAAATAGATCAAAAAAAAAGCCCTCACGGTTTGTGAGGGCTAGAAATGAAAGGCTGCACAGAGCTACTCTTCCACACCTAAGGGTGCAGTACCATTGCCGCAGGCGGGCTTGACTTCGGAGTTCGGAATGGGATCC
>NZ_WSSC01000004.1:300000-491568 GCF_009792895.1 Pigmentibacter ruber | reverse complement strand
CTCGTTTTGGCTGTGCTGATTGCGGCGGGGAAATACCGGATCCCATTCCGAACTCCGAAGTCAAGCCCGCCTGCGGCAATGGTACTGCACCCTTAGGTGTGGAAGAGTAGCTCTGTGCAGCCTTTTAATTTTACCTTAGTGGGTTCGTAGCTCAGTCGGTAGAGCATTTGCCTTTTAAGCAAGTGGTCCCCGGTTCGAATCCGGGCGGACCCACCACTAATTTAAATCCTCTTAGGAAATCCTAAGAGGATTTTTTTTATGTTTATCATAGGCATAAGTTCATAAATCTTTTTAGATAATAGTTGATTTTATTTAAAGCAGTGTTATAAGAACCTTCTGTTTTTTGTCTTTTCTCAGTTAAAGGGTTTATAGTATGGCAAAGTCAAAAGCTAAAATTAAAGCCAAAGTTGCTAAATCCAAAGGGAAAGTTAATAAGGCTATCAAAAATAAAAAGTCTGCAGCTAAACGCTATAAGTTAACTGCAACTGGTCTTGTTAAAGTTCCACACAGTGGTAAGCAACACTTGGCTAAATCAAAGAACCGTAGCCGTAAAAATCGCTTGAAAAAAGCGAAGATTATGCGTGCTGAAAGTTCAAGATTAGTAGCCCGTTGTATTCCAAACGGACTTTAATTAGGGTTGATCGTTCACCCTTTAAGTGTTAACAGCCTTAACTACTTATAAAACTAACTTCTGTTAGTTAGAATGTATGATTGTTTAAACAGGTGCTTGGCAAATAAGTTTTGTTTTTTAAGACAACCGCCAGCATTCATTTTGGAGGAAATACAATGGCTCGTGTAAAACGTGGTTTTAAACTTCGCCGTCGTCATAAAAGAGTTTTAAAGCTTGCAAAAGGATACCGCGGAGCACGTAGTAGACTTTACCGTACAGCAATACAAATTGTTCGCAGAGCTCTTTGTTATGCTTATCGTGACCGTAAAGTTAAAAAACGTGATTTTCGTACTCTTTGGATCCAACGTATTAACGCTGCATCTAGAGCTCATGGAATGCCATACAGCAAATTTATGAATGGTTTAAAGAAAGCAAATATAACTTTGGACCGTAAACAATTGTCTGAAATTGCTATTCATGATGAAGCTGTATTTGCTTCTTTAGTTAAGAAATCAATGGCAGCTCTTGGAAAGTAATTGATCGCTTGAAACTCGGAGCGTAGCGCAGCCTGGCTAGCGCACTTGCTTGGGGTGCAAGAGGTCGCAGGTTCAAGTCCTGTCGCTCCGACCACTATTTTATTTTTAATTAGAGAGAATCCGACTACTAGGCAATTCTCAAGTATAGGTGAGTATAATGAAACATCCTATTTTAAAGTCATTTGAAAGCATGCATATGCGTGCTAAAGCACTTCCAAGTTTCAAAGCTGGTGATACAGTTTGTGTTTGGGTAAAAATACAGGAAGGTACTGAAAAAGACGGTACACCAAAGTATCGTTTGCAATCTTTTGAAGGTACAGTTATTCGTTACCGCAAGGGAACAACTAACTCTACATTTTTAGTGAGAAAAATGTCAGGCGGAATTGGAGTTGAGCGTAATTTCTATGTACATTCACCATTAGTAGATCATGTTGATGTGAAAGTACGCGGAAAAGTTCGTCGTGCAAGAATTTACTATATCCGTAAACTACGCGGTAAAGCGGCTCGTATTTCTAGCCGTTATGTATCAAGTGAAGAACTTAAGTCATTTGAGCAAGCCTAGTCTTAGGGCAATTTTTTAAAAAGCTAGTGATTTTAATCACTAGCTTTTTTTTTGTATAAATTAGACTGAATAACAGTCAATAACTTTAAAAAATATTACATTGTAAGTATTAAATAAATTTAGGATAAAAAGCTTAGTTGTTGATTTTTAGCCAATAAATGAATGAAAATCATTCATTTATAAATTGTAAAATAATTTTAGAAAACATAACTAATTAATATTATTATTTAAAAAGAGAATAAATTTTTGGCACAGTATTTGCATATATGGACAATGTATAAGTGAAAACACTTATATTTCAAATGGTATTCAGAAAAAAAGGAGTATTTATAAATGTCCATTGAAATATTACAGAATGAAAAAATAGAATTAATTAAGTTAGATAAAAATAAACAAACAAATAGGGTATTAAAAAGAAGAAAATATAAAAGAAAAAGTAATTATTTTTCTAAAATGCAAAATTCATTAGAATTAGCTCTTCAAGAAGTTGCCTATTCTCATTCTGCAGCAATTCGTTGGACAAAATTATGTTTATCCTATGTTGAATTTGTCTCTCCTACTGAAGCCTCTAGAGAACCTGCTAGACTAATGCGTTTATTAGCAGAATATCCTTTAGGATTAAAGAGAGAAGAATTGCTTGAAAATTTTTATAATACATACAATGAATGTTCTATTAATAGAAAAGAAAGCCTAAGAATTTGCTTAGAAAAGATAATACAAAGAGCAAGAACTATCTTTTCAAAATATGATTTAACAATTCAGTATTCTAAAGATACCAAAAAATACTTGGTTATACCTGTTTTTATTATGGAATAATGATCATATAAAGTGCTTTTAAACTATATAAGGATTTTATTATGTTCATAGAGAATCTTTTAAAAAATAAAAGAATATTAATTACTGGAGGTGGAACAGGGTTAGGGAAAAGTATGTGTGAAAGATTTCTTTCCTTAGGTGCAAATGTAATCATATGTGGCAGAAGGGAAGAAGTTTTAAAAGAAACATGTATTGAATTTAATACAAAATATCCTAATAAAACCAGTTATAAAATTTGTGATATTAGAGATCCTCACATTGTCGATAAAATGATTGAGGATATTTGGAATGACGCTCCTATTGATATTCTAATAAATAATGCAGCGGGAAATTTTATCTCAAAAACTGAAGATCTTTCACATAGAGCATTTGATGTTGTACTTGATATCGTTTTACATGGTACTACATATGTAACTCTTGCATGCGGTAAAAAGTGGTTGAGTCAAAATATAAAAGCAAATGTATTAAATATAGTTACGACTTATGCTTGGACAGGCTCGGCTTATGTAGTTCCATCAGCTATGGCAAAGGCAGGAATTTTAGCTATGACTAGAAGTCTAGCGGTAGAATGGGGAAATAGAGGAATTAGAATGAATGCTATAGCTCCAGGACCATTTCCTACAAAAGGCGCTTGGGATAGATTAGTTCCTAATGCAGATCTTGGGAAAGTTTTAGAAAATAAAAATCCTTTAGGGCGTCCTGGTGAGCATTTTGAATTGGCAAATCTAGCATCGTATTTGGTTTCTGATTTTTCGGGTTATATCAACGGTGAGGTAGTAACAATTGATGGTGGTGAATGGTTACAAGGAGCTGGGGAATTTAATTTCTTAAAGTCATTGAAAGATGAGGACTGGGATAATATTAAAAAGAATAGAAACAAATAGTAAATTATAAAAATGAGATGAAAGAAAAGAATTTTTTAAATATTAAATTGTTCTACTAATACTCATGAAAAATTTTTCTAGACGGAACTTTATTTTCTATAAGTTTATCTTTCACTGTTTGTATCATATTTAATGATCCACATATGTAAAATTCAGAGTTTTTATCTAAATTACTTATATAACTATCAATTGCAGTAATTAAATTTCCTTTAATTGCTAGATTGTTTTGAATTTCTTCGCTGAAAAGTATTACTTTTAAATTTTTAGGAAATTTATTTTGTAAATCTAAAAACTCTTTTTGATATGGCATTGCAGAAGATTTTTTTACGCCATAAACTAAAGTAATATTTTCGTTACCTGTATTTTTATTAAAGACATATAAATCATGGATTATCGCTCTAAATGGGGCTATTCCAGAGCCTCCAGCGATCATAACAATTGGGTTAGAATAATCAGTTATCATTTCACTACCACCCAAGTTATTGATTCTTAGAATATCAGCAATTTTTAGCTTTCTCCAGTATGAAGAAGCTCTACTTTGAGTAGTAATTTGAATACAAAATTCTAAAAAATTTGTTTCTTCTCTTGAACTAGCTATTGAATAAAGAAACTCACAAGTTCCTATATCGTCATTGATTTCAATAGAAGCATACTGGCCTGAGTTAAAATTAAAATTTTTTGGTCTTTCACATTTTATAAGAAGATATTGATTATCTATATTTTGAATTTCTAAAATTTTAGAATCATATGATTTTAATAAACTATTTGGTGGTGACATGTATCTTCCTTTACGGTTAAAGAAGAAAAAATTTTAATTTATTTATAGTATATCTTTTAAAAAAATAACATGTTTCAAGATAGCTAAATAAATGACTACATTTTGCAAACACTATAAAAGGAAACAGATTGCCAATTACTTGCTAAATTATAAATTTAAAGTATTGGAAAAAGTCTCCAATTTCTCAAATTTTAATTTTATAACATTTCTGAAAGAAAATCTATTTTAATATTTCAAAAGATATTATGTTTTATTAAAATTAAAAAAAGTGGAAATTTTTAAGTAATCATGTATTTTTATTCTAACTATATTGTCAAAGAAATTTTAAAATGATGCTTTTTTTATCAAAAATTCTCCAAATTCACGCATTTTTTCTTTATTCATTTTATTTATTTCATTTTGTAAAATAGTTTCATTAACTTTTTGATTCCAAGCATCTAGTGATTCTGGACCAAGTAATGATAGTTTGCCTAATAACTGCTTTAAAACTTCGTTAGTTGGAGCCATAATCCATCCTGCTTTTGAGTCTCTTAAATATCTTTCAACTTCAAGTTCAGGTTTATAACCACTTCCTCCGCAAGCATGTAAGACTTTATCTGAATTATTAGAGACATTAGTTGTACAATTTAGTTTGAGCTGCCAAAACCAAATCATTAATTCTGATCTTGGAAAAAAACTATTATTCTCATGTAAATTCCAATTACAATTATCAGTTTTTATATCAAGAATATTAGCAAGAAAAAAACAGTTCATTCTACAGCTATTAGTTTCAGCTATCATTTCTCCAAAATAATCTTGAATGCTAGGATAGTCTGCAATTCGCATTCCTATATCTTCATGTTTTTTCTTAGTAGTGTGTTTTGCTCCTAAATCAATTAAACCCATAGCAACACCGTTCCAACAAGCCGAAGAACAAAGCAAGTAAAAAATATCAGGAGATTCATTATTCGTTTTACTTGCCTCATTTGGTTTGCCAACAATCCTATCTTTGGGAATTTCTATTCCATTAATTTCTAAAGGGCCGGATTGATTTCCTCTCATTCCTAAGCCATTCCATAGTCCTGGATAAGTTGTTACTTCATCTTTAAATACAAGGTAACAAGAAAGTTTAGAGTAATTTCCTTCAAACTCATGGCTAGTTGTTTGAATAAGATACCAATCAGCAAATCCACCTGATGTTACCCAAGAAGCTTTTTTAGATACTTTCCAACCATTTTCTGTTTCTTGAGAATTGGATGATTTTGGGAACCATGCATGACTGCCGGTTGATGGGTCTGAATAAGCAATAGTCCCTATTAATACTTCATCATTTACTCTGGATAAAAGATTTCTAAATGCTGCATTTTTATTTGCATGAAGAAGAAGAGCACTAAGCGAAGCAATGTGCATAACATAGCACATTGCGGTGCTTGGACAACCATATCTAGCAATTGTTTCGGCTACCATTGCTGCACAAGTATGATTTTCTCCTAAGCCACCTAATTCAATTGGAATAATGAGTCCTAATAATCCTAATTTTGAAAGAGCTATAAAACTTTGTTTTGGAAATGTTAAATTTTTATCGCATTCAATAGATTGAGGCCTTATAATGTCTTTACAAATTTTTATTAAATCTTTTTGTAATTCCAATTGTTTTTTTGAAAGTGTCCATTGCGGATCAAATTCATAACCAAGTCCCCAAAAGATATCCTTGCCCCACATTTTAGAGGATGTTTTGTTTGTTTCCATTTATTCTCCTTTAATTGGTAAGCTATATGAATACATTAGTAAGAGAAGAATTATTAAAATTCTTTTTGCAAATTGTCATAAAATATTAACGATTGCAAATTAGTAGTTTTTTTTAATAATTATATAAAATATAAGGAATAATTTATAAGGATAAAATATCTATTGGAAAAATTAAATATAGAAAATTATATACTTGAAAAAAAATGAGCATTGAGCAAAATTAAACGTTGCTAATTTTTTATTTCACAGAAAAATTTGGAATTAATATGACAAAAAATTTATTTAAATTTTTAGAAAAAACAAATATTACAGTTACAAATCGCAAAGAAACTCTTGGAGCATCAATTAAACATATTGAATATTTAGATAAGAATCAAAAGAAATTTGAAATCGACTTTAATAATAAATATATTATTATTGGAGTTCCTGATGACAGAGGAGTAATTGAAAATAATGGAAATCCAGGTGCGAATGAAGGGCCAGATCGCTTTCGTGAAAGCTTTTATAAATTATACGATACAAATTTGAGAATATTTAATCCAAGTACACACAAGCCTTTTACAAGTAGTGAACAAAATAATAAAAATTGCGATTTTATATCAAGTAAATTTGTAGATGCTGGAAATTTAATTCTTGCTAAGTCCATACAAGAAACTCATGAAAGACTTTCTGAAGTAGTTAATTTTTTTGTTACAAAAAATGCAAAATTGATTTTTGTAATTGGAGGTGGTCATGATTTTAGTTATGGAAGTTATAAAGGACATGTTACAGCAAAAAAGAATGAAATAATTCCTATAATAAATTTAGATGCACATTTTGATTTGCGGCCTGTAGAAAATGGCAAAATAAATAGTGGAACTGCTTTCAGAAGAATTATTGATGATTTTCCGTTAAGTATTCATGAAGGGAAAGCATTGTTAGAAATAGGAATACAAAGAGAAAGAAATCCACAATCTTTATACGATTTTGTATTTGAAAAAAAAATACCAACAATTGAATATATGACCTTACTAAATGTCTGGAGAGATTTATTTGCAG
This sequence comes from Pigmentibacter ruber, assembly GCF_009792895.1. NCBI lineage: Bacteria > Pseudomonadati > Bdellovibrionota > Oligoflexia > Silvanigrellales > Silvanigrellaceae > Pigmentibacter > Pigmentibacter ruber. The sequence continues at coordinate 484,616 of NZ_WSSC01000004.1, read as the reverse complement.
GGCATGCACAAACTCCATTAGAACACATTCGAGATCATTTAGATGATTGCTCTACTTTTGGATTTGATAGATTTAAAGGCAGTATTCATGTTTCATTATGTTTAGACATTTTTGATCAATCCATAGCCCCTGGCACAAGTGCTTCAACACCGTTTGGAGTTCAAGTAAAAGATTTGTCACAATCTCTAACATTTATTGCCAAATCCCAAACATGTCGTGTTATGGACATTGCAGAACTTTGTCCGGCAAGGGATACTCATGAAATGACTTCAAGATTAACAGCAGCACTCGTTTACCGTATGGCATTATTGCGTGAAGAATATTCTTCAAGATTAACTTGATGGTTCTCTTGTCGCATGGATGATTATGAGATAGTTGAACACGTTAAGGAGGAACTTGCATATGGAGCAATCCGTTTATTCTATTGGTTTGAATCCTTATTTGCCAATATTGCTCATATTAATATTTGGGCTTGCACTAGGTCTTGGAGTTAGCGGCGCATCACTTTTTCTTGGCCCTAAAAAACCTAATTCACACAAACTTGAAGTGTATGAATGCGGTTTGCCGGTTACAAGTTCCGCTGAAAACCGCTTTTCAATCAAATTTTATTTAACCGCAATATTATTTATTCTTTTCGATATAGAAACAATATTTATGTACCTGTGGGCAACTGCGTTTGATTATCTAGGCTGGTTTGGCATTGTGGAAGTTGGATTATTTTTAGCAACTTTAACAATTGGCTATATTTATGTCATCAGACGTGGTGCATTACGTTGGGATTAAGGAGTTTTGGTAATGTTTGATATTAGTTTGACTCAAGTTATCAGCACCATTCTTCTTATGCTGCTTGGTATAGCAGTGGGTGCACAAGTGGCTCCTATTATGAGTTGGGTAGAGCGTAGACAGTGCGCAATTATCCAACGTCGATTAGGACCTAATAGAGTCGGTTTTTTTCAGTTTAGATTATTAGGATTAGGACAACCTATTGCAGATGCAATAAAACTTTTATTTAAAGAAGATTTTGTTCCTCCATACGTGCACAAAGTATTTTATGTATTAGCGCCAGTTATTCCTGTTACTATGGGACTAGCTGTAACAGTAGCTATTCCGTGGGGAAGTCATGTTTTAGTAAATAATGAAATTGTAAATTTACAGGCTGTGAGTTTAAATTCAGGATTTCTTTTGATATTTGCTTTTTCATCTTTAGCTGTTTATGGTGTTACTTTAGCGGGATGGTCATCAAATAATAAATATTCTCTTCTAGGTGGATTAAGAGCTTCTGCTCAAATGGTTAGTTACGAAGTTGCAATGGGACTTAGTATTATTCCATTAATCTTTATTTGGGGAACTTTAGATCTGCAAACTATGATTACAAAACAATCAGAAATATTATGGGGATTTCTTCCAAATTGGGGGGTTTTTCATGCTCCGGTTGCTTTTGTTGTATTTATAGTTGCTATTTGTGCAGAAACAAACAGGTTACCTTTTGATTTAGCTGAAAGTGAAGGTGAGCTTGTTGCAGGATTTTTAACTGAATATGGTGCAATGCGGTGGTCATTATTTTTCCTTGGCGAATATTCAATGATGTTTGTGATGTGTGTACTTACTGTTTCTTTATTTTTTGGTGGATATGAACTTCCATGGTTATCACAAGCATATTTATTGGATACAATGACTCCACATTTGGGTGAAGCACTTACAAGATGGATATTATTACCTCTTGGAATTGTTGTTTTATTGGCAAAAGTAATTTTATTAATGTGGTTATTTGTTCAAGTTAGATTTACTATTCCACGTTTTAGATATGATCAATTAATGAGATTAGGATGGATCTATTTACTTCCTATTGCCCTTGTAAATCTTATAATTACTGCAATTGTCACAGCAATTGTAAAATTTCATTAATTAAGAAAAGGGATTCATATGTTGACTCAAATATCTTTTTTAATAATGGGAATACTTGCAGTTTTTTTATCTGCATTGATGATTACGAGAAAATGGCCAGTTACAGCCGCAATGTTGCTTATTATTGTAATGATGTTGCTTGCTGGTATGTACGGTTTATTAGGTGCGCATTTTTCAGCCGTATCACAAATAATAGTTTATGCTGGTGCTATTATGGTTGTATTCGTTTTTGTAATAATGCTTCTTAATTTACCTCCTGAAGAGTTACGTTATGGTAGAGTTACTTTAAGCGAGTTGTTTTTAACAGCGCTTGGTTTTTTAGTTGCGTTATTTTTAGGAACAAAAGTTGGGCAAGGATATTTAATATCTGGACTAAACTCTGCTTCTCTTGCAAATGCTAGACCTCCTTATTATCCAGCATCTATGAATGAGAATGTAAAAAACGTTTCCGCCTTAATGTTTACTGATTATCTATGGGCTTTTGAATTAATAAGTTTTTTAATATTAGTAGCTATTGTTGGCGCAATTGTCATAGCAAAGAAAGCGAAGGTGAATGATGCCAAGTCTTCCTGAATTAGGAATATATTTTTCTATACTTCTCTTCATCGTCGGTCTTTTTGGGGTCATGTTTAGAAAAAACTTAATTTTTATGATGTTAAGCATTGAAGTAATGTTAAATGCAGCAAATTTAGCATTTATTAGTGCAAGTAATATGACCCACACAATTGATGGGCAAGTAATCATGTTTTTTGTAATGGCCGTAGCTGCGTGTGAAGCTGGTATTGGCCTTGCACTTATCATTTCTTTGTATCGTGCTAAGTCAAGTGTTGAGATTGATGATCTCAGAGTGCTGAGAGGATAATTATGCAACAACAAACGTTACTTACTTTAATTGTTTTACTACCTTTAGTTGGCGCTTTACTCAATGCTTTTATGTTGAGAAGAACAAGTATTGCAGTTATTTGTACAATTGCAACAGCTTCGGTTGTGGTGCCTTTTATTTTTTCATTATTACTATTTTTTAATTTTATAATTCCTGGAAATACTATACAAGTCGACTTATTTAATTGGATTTCAGTTCCATTAGTAGACGGGAAAGATTTTAATGTTTCCTTTGGTTTTACAGCTGATAGACTTTCAGGAATATTTTTGCTTGTTATAACTGGTGTTGGATCATTGATTCATTTATATTCTGGTGAATATATGCACCATGAAAAAAGACCATATCGTTTTTTTGTGTATTTAAATCTATTTATCTTTTCAATGCTTTCCCTTGTTTTAGGTTCTAATATGCTTGTTACCTTTTTAGGTTGGGAAGGTGTTGGTGTATGTTCATATCTTCTTATTGGATATTGGTATGAAGACAAAGATAACTCAATGGCCGCAATAAAAGCGTTTGTTGCAAATAGAGTTGGGGATGCTGGATTTCTCATCGCTATTTTCCTTTGTTATATGCTCTTTAAAACAATCAATTATGCAGAATTATCAGCAATAATTGCTGCTTCACCTCAAACTTTTTTAGCTGACAATTCTACAGAAATTACCATTATTGGTTTATGTATTTTGTTAGGAGTTGCAGGTAAATCTGCACAAATCCCTCTTTATACTTGGTTGCCAGATGCTATGGCAGGCCCAACTCCCGTTTCAGCATTAATCCATGCTGCGACTATGGTGACTTCGGGAATATATTTGATGAGTCGGGTTAGCTATTTATTAGTACTTAGTCCTGCAGTTATGACAACAATAGCAATTATTGGAGCAGTTACTGCGATATTCTCTGCAACAATTGGTTTTGCTCAGACAGATATCAAAAAAGTTCTTGCATATTCAACTTGTAGTCAGCTTGGCTATATGGTTCTTGCTTGCGGTGTTGGTGCCTTTCAATTTGGAGTTGCACATGTTGTGACTCATGCCTTTTTTAAAGCTTGTTTATTTTTAGGAGCTGGTAGTGTAATTCACGCTATGCATCATGAACAAGATATAAGAAAAATGGGTGGATTATTTAAGAAAATGCCAATTACGGCAACAACATTTTTATTAGCCACATTAGCAATAATTGGTTTTCCAGGTTTTTCAGGCTTCTTCTCAAAAGATGCGATACTTGCTGCCGCTTGGGCCGGTCCTTTTGGCAATCCCATATTTTGGTTAGTTGGTTGGATAACAGCAGGTTTTACTTCATTTTATATGCTTAGATTAACTTGGCTCGTATTTTTTGGACAATCTAGAGCAGAACATCCTGAACATATTCATGAAACAAATATAGTTATCACATTGCCACTCATTCTTTTAGCTATTTTATCTGTTGTGGGTGGAGTTATTGCAATTCCAGAAGTATTTACTGGTAAAGTAGATTTCATCACTAATTTTTTATCTCCTGTTTTAGGACAAGCACAAGCTACATTAAATGCAAATGGATTACATGGCCTCCATTTATCTCATTCAATGGAATATAGTTTAATGGGAGCATCTGTTTTAATTGTTTTTGTTGCCGCAATTTTTGCGATTTTGGTTTATAAAAATGGTCCAAACGGCGGTGAAAAATTTGCGAGTGCTTTAGGACCAATATACCGTTTAGTTAGAGATAAATGGAGAGTAGACGAACTTTACGCATTTATTTTTATTCGTCCTCTCGCTAGAGTTGGAAAGGTTTTATACAGCTTTTTTGACAAAATAATAATTGAGGGTGTTGTAAACGGTATTCCTGAAACATTGTACACAGGCACAAGTGTTGCTAGTGATTCCCAATCGGGAATGGCTAGGAATTATCTCAAGTTTATTTTTATTAGCGTGTTTATTTTTGGGTTAATTCTATTTCTTTGAGCAGGTGAGAGGACACAATGATCGATGGCGTTTCGCAGTGGATTTTATCACTGCTCATAATTTTTCCTTTATTAGTAGCAGGTATTATTTTATTAATCCCTGCATCAGCAAATTATTGTTTGCATAAAAAAGTTGCTTTATTTGGGATAATAATTGAATTTCTTTTATCTTTACATTTAATTAAACATTTTGTTCCTTATTCTGCACAATTTCAGTTTGCACAAGTATTAAATTGGTTACCAGAAAAAACTGGAATAAAATATATTGTAGGAGTTGATGGCTTAAATTTAATATTAGTTTTGCTATCAACAGCTTTTTCTCTGATAGCTATGTTAACAATTTATCATACAATAAAAACTCACGTTAAAGCTTTTTTAGCTTTATTCTTGATTTTAGAATCATCTATAATTGGTGTGTTTGTTTCGCTTGATGTTGTTTTATTTTATGTTTTTTGGGAATTATCTTTAATCCCTGTATACTTTATGATTGGTATTTGGGGAGGAAAAAATCGCATTTATGCAACAATAAAATTGTTTATTTATGGAGTTTTAGGCAGCTTATTAATGTTAGTTTCCTTTATCTATTTATACTACAGTCACGCAGCATTAAATGGCGGAGTTTATTCTTCTAATCTTTTAGATCTTTATAAAACGGCAGCTTCTCTACCTTTTTCAACGCAAGCATGGTTATTTGGCGCTGTTACTTTAGCGTTTGGGATTAAAGTTCCAATTTTTCCTTTTCATACATGGTTATCAGATACCTATGAGCAAGCTCCAGCGACATATACAATTATGTCTGGAGTCATTCTAAAATTAGCTACGTATGGATTGATTCGCTTTAGTGTCTGTCTTTTTCCAAGTGCAGCAGTTTATTTTGCTAATCATATAATGGTTCTAGGTGTGATTGCTATTCTGTATGGAGCATTGATTGCGTGGCAACAAAAAAATGTACGAAGAATTATGGCATTTTCTTCCTTAAGTCATTTAGGTTTTATTGTAATTGGAATTTTCTCTTTAAATACAATTGGAATTCAGGGTGCTATTTATCAAATGATTAATCATGCCATAACAGCAGGCGCATTATTTGTATTGTTTAATTATTTACATGATAAAACATCTTCTTTTAATTTAGATGATTTTGGTGGACTTGCAAAAATTTTGCCTTGGTTTGCTTTTTTCTTCGTTGCAGTTGCAATGGGATCTGTAGCGTTACCAAGTACAGGAAGCTTTATAGGTGAGTGGCTTATTCTAATTGGATCATTTCAAGCTAATCCAATTTTAGGCTCTATTGCTACCTTAGGAGTAATATTTGGATCGGTGTATATTCTTTGGGCAACATACAAAATACTATTTGGACCTTTAGAAAACTCTGAAAATAAAAAGTATAAAAGTCTTAATAAGTTTGAAATTCTTCAGTTAAGTTCATTAACTATTTTAATTTTTGTCTTGGGTTTTGCTTCTTCTGCAGTGTTACACCATACAAAACCAACATTGCTTAATATTGAAAGAAGTGTGAATAGCAATTCACCTTATCTTTCAGAGTTAGCTAACTCATATCAAGGATTATTAGTTCCTTTAAATAAATTTCCAACCGTTCAACTAGAGAAGGAGTAAAATGATGTCAGTTGACCTTACAATGACACAGCTCCAAGAAACTGTGAAAACAGCAATTCAAACACGTCTTTGGAGTGACATTTTACCTCCTGCAAGTTTCTATTTTTTAGCTCTACCTATTCTTTTATTTTTAGTAGGTGGATTAGTAACAATGATAGTTGGTGTTTTTAAAACTGATCCAGAAAAACCCTGCTACAGTTCTTGGTATATTGCTGTATCTGTTTGTTTCATCTCAGCATGTGCTGCAATTTTAAGTAGCACTGAAGTACCTAAAGCTTTTTTGGGAAGTGGAGTATTAATTGATGATATAACTAGAACTTCATTTATAGTAATTTCAATTGGTACTTTATTTACCTTAATGGCAGCTTCTATGACTAAAATTGGTAAACAATTATTACGTTCAGAATTGTTAACATTAATATTATTTTCTTCTGCAGGTTTAATGGTAATGTGCGCTGCAGGTGAATTTTTAAGTTTCTTTGTAGGCTTAGAGTTAACCAGTATTTCCTTATATATTTTAGTTGGATATCAAAGGAAAACTTTCCAAGCAATGGAAGCATCATTAAAATATTTTATACTTGGTGCCGCAGCTGCTGCTATGTTACTAATGGGTGCCGCATTAATTTATGCAAGTATCGGCTCGTTACGTTTTTCTGATTTAAGATTATTAAATATTTCTTTAAATAATCCGTTTAGTTTACTTGGTGTTTTATTGGTAATGAGTGGCTTAGGCTTTAAATTAGCTATAGCACCTTTTCATTCTTGGGCTCCCGATGTTTATCAGGGCGCAAACTCACATTTAACTGGTTATATGGCTTCATTAGTAAAATTTAGTGTCGCTATAGTTGTTTTAAGAATACTAAGTCAAAGCTTTGCGCCAGGAGAAAAAACTGGATTAATAATAATGTTCTGGTTACTTGGCGCTATCTCTATAGTAGTTGGTTCGTTATTTGGTTTAGTTCACAACAGTGTGAAAAGAATTTTAGCTTATTCTTCAGTTGCAAATGCAGGATATTTTTGTTTAGCTTTTGCATCATTGGCAAGCGATCCAAATAGTATTGAAGCAAAGCAATCGTTAATTGCTTATGCTGTAATCTATGCAGTTTTAAGTTTAGGTGCTTTTACAGTAATATCATGGTTCGAAGATTCAAATCGGGAAGATTTATTAAAAGAAGAACTCTCTGGTATTGGATTTAAAAAACCAGTTGCAGCAGTTACTTTAAGTATTTTCTTATTTGGGTTTGCAGGTATTCCACCAATTGCAGGTTTTTTTGGTAAATTCTATTTATTGCTTTCAGCGGTAAACCAAGGATTTATTGGATTAGCAATTATTTTAGTAGTATTCAGTTGTCTATCATTATTTTACTATCTATCAATTATGGCAGAAATGTGGTTTAAACCAGCAACTAGGTACTCAATTCATAATAATCAATCAGATGAAACAAATTCTGGAATGCAAGCAATGACAATAATAGCAGCTGTTGCTGCTATAGTTATAGGTATTTTAGGGCCAAGATGGGCAATAAATATAAATTATAATCAAGCGGCAGAAAAAAATTTAAGAATAGTTAATACTGAGAATATAAAACATCATTCTCAACAGGTTGTTAGTACAGAACATCAAAAATAATATGCAGCATTGTATTAAATTTTATCCTCGATCTTAAAGTAAGTTCGAGGATTTTTTTATTTGAGGTAAAAATATGCAAAATTTTGAAAAATTATTCAATTCTTTACAGCAGGAAGGGATACAGGATTGTATAGAATCTAAAATTCCTGAACAATATTACTGTAGGGACTTCCTTGAATTTAAAAATATTTTATTAAAATTAAAAGCTACTTTTGCAGCAAAAAAAATATTTATTCTCAGCGATGGTGAATTTAAAGCATCAAGTTTACAAGAATCAGTTTCTATAGATGATACAATTTGTAAAATTTTAGAAAATGATTTTGAAATAATATTTAAAAATTTATCAAAAGATGCAAACGTAAAACCTCAAGAAATTCATGCTTCAGAAAAATTTCTTAAATATATTGATAGTTACGTTAATGAACAAAAGAATAATTGTCAGATTTTTATTTCCCTAGGCAGTGGAACAATTACTGATTTATTAAAACATTCTCTTTTTAGTAATTTTAATGATGCTATTTTTGTCTCAATCCCTACAGCTGCTACAGTCACAGCATATACATCGAGTTTTTCTGTCTTAGATATTGGTGGAGCAAAAAGAACAAGGCAATCAAAGCATATAAACCATACAATTTGGATAGAGCCGTTACTGCAGGCTGCACCAATGACTCTATCAAGAGCTGGATATGGTGATTTACTGGCTCGATTTGTTGCATATGGGGATTGGTATTTAAGTTATAAAATAGGAATTAGTAAGACTTACAACGAAATGGCTTTTAGATTAATGGAGATATTTTCAACGCAATTGAAAAATTTGTCACCTTATTTTGCAGGAGCAAATCTTTCTTGTGCAGCAATTTCTGAATTAGTTCCCATTTTATCTATGGCTGGAATAGCTATGACATTAAGTGGAGAAACAACTCCCTTAAGTGGATATGAGCATGTTATTAGTCATGGGTTAGATTTTTTAAAATTGACAGCAGGTAAGCAATTAGTATTGCATGGCGAACAAGTTGCTTTAGCATCATTAACAAGTGCAATGTCTTTTGATTGGATTTTAAGTATAAATAGTTTTGATGAGAAAAAATTTAGAACATTAACTTTTAAGGAAGCAGAAAAGTTAATTTCTAAATTATTAATAAGTGCTCCATATTATGGAAATACTGATGAAAATCGGCAATTAGATAAAGGTAATATAGAATTAGCAAAAGAAGTTTTCTTAAAAGATTATTTAATAAAAAATGAAAAATGGAATGAGATAAAAGATTCTTTTTATAATTTTATCCAAGATTTTCCTGAAATCAAAAGAAAATTAGAAATATTAACAATAAGGGCACAGGAACTTGAGCATCTCTTGGTAAACTCAAAATTACCAACTTATCCAGAAGGAACTCATCCTGCAATTTCAGCATTAGAGTATCGTTGGGCATTAAGATTTTCACCTTTTATAAGGTCTCGATTTTCAATTGGAGATTTCATATTTTGGATTGGTGAAGATCCGTGTGTTGTTGCTGCAATTTGATATACAATTTAATATTTTTTATTGCGGGTTTCCATAAGCTAACCAAAGGCCATAAATATCAGTTTTACTTAATTGACTGCGTTGTCCTATATTGGATTGAGAATCTATAGTTGAAATTGTACAATCCCCATTTTTTGAAAAAGCATATGCGCCGTAGTGCATAATAGAATCATAGTCATATTTTCCAAATCTTGTTGTAAATTCTCCTTTTTTTTCAAAATTATATTTCCTTTTATCTAAGATATTATCCCAATTTATAATGATATATTGATCTCTATCAAAGCGACTTTGTTCGTGATAAAATCCAATACTATGCATTAATTCGTGGATAATTGTACCTAATCGCATACATTGCATATTATGTAAAAGTAATTTCTGCATTCCACCAATCATTCCAATTTCACTGTGACAAGAATCGCCATCTGTAATTAGGATATAGTTTTTTTGTTTCGTTAGATCTTCAATTTTAATTTCTATAAATTTTACATTAGAAACATCCATTATTTTTATCATTGCTTCTTTTATCAAAGTAATATCTGTGTTTTTATAAGATTTAGTATCAATAATATAGTATATTTTTCCATCAGGCCAAAAGAATTTCTCTTCAACAGGTGCTGAATTATTTTCAACGCTGAATAAATTGGTCTGAAATATTAATAGAGTTAATAGCAAAATAATATTAAGCATTATAGTTTCTTCCATAGCTATATTTATACAAATAAATTTGTAAGTAAATTTTAAAGATATTGATATTTTTTATTTACATGTTTTTAAGAATTTTTTCCACAAATAAGGAGTTCTATTTTTCGAGATGTATTTGCTAAATTTTTACTCTCTTCTGCGACATTATTTGAAGATTCAGCTGCTAAATTAGAAATATCTTGACTTTTTTGTGTGACTTTATCAATTTGATCCATAGCTTTTGAAATTTGATGTATTCCTATTTCTTGCTCATGAGTTGCATCCGCAATTTGCTGAAGTATATTTGCTAGAGTTTGAATATCTTGAGAAATATTTAGAAAAGTTTCTTGTGCTTTTCCTGTAACCACTTTGCCCTCATCAATTCTTGCTTTTGTTATCCCTAATATTTTATTAACCTCTTCTTGACTAGTTGTTATAAGATCTTGAATTTCGTTAGCAGATTTACCACTAACTTTTGCTAAATTCCCAACTTCTTCAGCAACAACTGCAAATCCTTTGCCATGTTCACCAGCTCTAGCGGATTCTATTGAAGCATTTAAAGATAGAAGTTCCGTTTTTGATACAATATCATTTATAACTGCTGTTTTGACTTGAATTTGATTTATAATTACAGAAATATTTTGTAGTTGCTTATTAGACTCCTGAATTGTTTCCATAGAATTTACAAGTTCACCCATTATTTTTTGCCCTTCTTCAGTTTTAATTGAAGATTTATTTGCAATTGAACTTGATTCTTTTGAATTTTCTGTGGTTCTATTCACCATGCTTGTAATTTCATTAATTGCAGCAGTTGTTTCATGAACAGATGAAGCTTGTTCTGCAACTGATTGGGTAAGAACTTTAGAGCTATCACTTAGAGTCTCTCCAATTTTATTCATTTTATTACTCTGATCTTTTAATTCTTTAATAGCGCTTTCAATTGATGAAGTTGTTTTACTTACCATTCTAATTGAAAAAATAAGTATTAATACTGATAGTATAAGAATGATACTGACTGTTATGGATGTAATAGAAGTTAAGTTTTTTCCTTTTTTAGTAGATTCTATCGCACCTTTATTATTTATTTCAGTTATTGTATTTAAAGAATTTTCAATATCAACTTGATATGGTCTTCCTTTAATATTAAATAATTTGTAACCTTCACTTCTTAATCCTTTATCTGCTAATTCAACGGTATTATTTGCAATGGATTCATATTCTTTCCAAGAATCATTTAATATTTTATAAGCTTCTTTTTCTTCTTTTTCTGAAATTAATTTTTCATAGTTTTCTTTTTCTTTCTTGAAATCTTCAATTCCTTTATTAAAAATTTTTTTTCCTTCATTTCTATCTTTTTCGTTTTCATCTAATAGAATTCTCAAAGGTCTTCTACTTATTGATGAAAATATTTTTTGCATTTTTTGCGCAGAGATAATGCTAGGTAACCAATTATTTTCCGTTTCGGCAGAATATACCTGAGTTTTGTTAATCATTAAAATTGAATACAGAGAGATAAAAAGTAAAAATATAAACAGTATTGCCATAGTTAAATTTAATTTTAAAGATAAGCTCATTTTATTCATAATTACTTTTGCCCAATAGAAATATTTTTATGATTTTAGCATAACTTATTTTACTTTTATAGTTCAAAATTTTGTCAATTTACAAAAGAAAATAAATAGTGGATATAAGAGAAAAATAGTTTTAATTTTTTTGTTTTTTTGCTGTAGCTGATGTTGTTTTGCCAAGACTTTTTTGGATAAAGCGGATCACTTTTTTCTTCAATTCTTTATCTTCGTCCAATATTAATTTAATTAATTCAAGTTCGCTTGAAGTACGCATAACTTTTTTATTGGTTTTCGGCCCAAGACCACTCATACTGTTCCCTCCTAGTCAATTATCGGATTAAGGCGAATAGACCAGAAGGAAAGAATTATTTGTCAAATTTTTGCTGCATTTTTAATATCTTCGATGAGATCTTGAGAATCTTCAATCCCTACAGAGAATCTGAGCAAATTCGCTGTAATCCCTAAAATCTTTCTGTGATCTTCAGGAACACTAGCATGTGTCATTGTTTCAGGATGGTTTACAAGTGATTCAACACCACCTAAGCTTTCTGCTAAAGAAAAATATTTTAATTTTGAAAGAAATAATTTTAACTTTTCAAAATCACCATTAATTCTTACAGAAATCATTCCAGAATATCCTCGCATTTGTTTTTTTGCTAATGAATGTTGAGGATGTGATTCAAGCCCAGGGAAAATAACTTCAGAAAATAAAGGGATTTTTTCCATTTCTCTAGCAATTTGCATAGCATTTTCATGATGTTTTTTCATTCTTAGCGATAGAGTTTTGATACTTCTATGTAATAAAAATGACTCAAAAGGAGAGTTTACACTTCCACCTGCAAATTGAATAAATTTTAATTGATCTGCGAGGTTTTTATCATTTAGCATTAAGCAACCTCCTACCATATCACTGTGTCCGCCGATATATTTAGTGGTACTATGCAAAATAATATCAGCTCCTAATTCAATTGGATTTTGAAAAATAGGAGATGAAAACGTATTATCCACAACAGTTAAAGCATTTTGTTTTTTTGCTAAAGTAGCAATTTTTTCGATATCTATTAACTTAAGTAATGGATTTGTTGGAGTTTCAATCCAAATTAATTTAGTATTACTTTTTATTGAATTTTCAACTTTTTTAAGATCTGTCATGTCAATAAATTCAAAAGCAATATCATATTTTGCAAATAATTTTCGAAATAGTCGCCCTGTTCCACCATAAACATCATCACATACAATAACATGATCATTTGGATTTAGAAGTTGAGCTATGGCACCTACTGCAGCTAATCCTGAAGAAAAAGAAACAGAAAATTTTGTTTTTTCAAGTGCAGCTAATGCTTCTTCAAGTGCGGTTCTAGTAGGATTGCCTCCTCTTGAATAATCGTAAATTTTTGGATTACCGGGGCTAGGTTGAACGTAAGTTGAAGTTTGAAAAATAGGTGGCATGATAGCCCCTGTTAATTCTTCAGGTGAGGCTCCAGCATGGACACAAACAGTATCGATATGACTTAAATTTTTCATTGAATATGACCTCCCTCAGATATTTCAGGAAAACTTTGAAAGTTTAAATTATTAAGTTGGTTAAATATATTTTTAAAAAAACTTCTTTGTTCATTTTTATTTATAGGTATTTTTCCTTGTTCTAATAGTTTTTTTACAATATCAGAATTCAACATGTCTTCTGATAATTCACAAACTATAGGTTCTTCTATTATATTAGAAATATTACTATCACCTACTATTTCAATGGCTGTGTTATGAAGCATATGTCTTGGGAATATTGTTTGCTCATGAACCCAATCTGTGTATCCTTTTTCGTAAAATTCTAAAAAGACTTGTTCATTAGGATGATACATTTTATCACCAACAATCCATTGTCCAATTGCAGCTAAATGGATACGAATTTGATTAGTTCTTCCTGTTTGAGGCAAGCAGGCATAGAGAGTGTAGTCTTGAAATTCAGATAATTTTGCAAACCATGTTTCTGCATTTTGACTTGATTTGCCATTTATCCAAAGCTTTAAGCGGATTAAAGAATGTTCTGGTTCACCAATTGGTAAAGTAACGCGAAATTTTTCTGGTAAATTATTCTTTCCTTTTGTAACAGCAAGATACATTTTATCCACATTTCCTTGACGAAAAGCTTCTGAAATAATGTTTCTTGTTTCTGATTTTCTAGCACAAGCTAATATTCCACTTGTTTCTCTATCTATTCTGTGAACTGCAGCACAATCACCATAACCCATTTTTTGAGCTATATTTACAAATGTATTTTTCCCATAAATACCAGCTGCATGTATTACCATATTTGGTGGTTTGGAAAAAACACATACGTCTCCATTATCGTAAATAACCTCAATATTTTCTATAATATCTGGTTCGTATTCAGGCGGATGGAAAAGCCAAACTTGGTCAAAATTTTTAATTTTATATGTAGGCTTGACTTTATTTAAATGTATTTTTTCTCTGTTTTTGTTATGCGCACCATGCTCAATTTTTACTTCACCCTTTTCTATGCGCTCTCGCCAAGTTTCTCGATTATGAAATTGAAATTTATTTGCCATATAGGAATCCAATCTTTCTTCTGTTTGGAGTCCTTCTATATGTGAACCAATTTTTCTAAAATCTTTTTCATTTAGTTCAGCAGTTCTAATAATAGATTTAGGATCACGAGCTTTTAGCATTGTTTTTGCTATGTCAGAAATGCTTTTATCTTTAAATTGTTCTTGCAAATTTATAGATTTTTTTTCTTCAATAATATTTTTTATTTTTAAAATATTTTCATTAATTAAATTTTTCTTCTGAAGTTCAAACTCTTTTTGTTTCTTTAGTATATTGTCTTTGTTTTTTATTATTACCTCTGTTTCAATATTTGGTAATATTTCGATGTTATAATTTTTATTTGGGTACATTAATTCTATTATTTTTAAAACGGAATCAGAATTTCCACCGCTAAAATAACACTTACATGGTTGGTGCATTTCAATAGTAGCTATTACGCTAGCCGCAGTTGATAGAAAAACTCCCCTTTGAACATAAATTTCTTGATTCCAAATAGAATCATTTGCTTGAAACAATTCAGGGTTCGCTTTAAATAAAGGAACAAGAGCTGTAAAATGATTAATAGCATTTAAAGCCATTTGAATACCAGGAAAAATAAAATTTTCTAAGATGCTTAAATTAGAACTAACACCTTCACAAGTTACTGCTGTACCGAAAGAAAAAGTTAAAATATTGATGTTTTGCTTTTTTGCCTCATTAGCGGCAAATAAAAATTTCAGGGCTCTATCTGCGCCTAGTCGACCTATTTCAAAATTACCTGAAATATCAATGCAGCTGAAAATGTCTTGTTCTGTTAATTTAATTTCATTAAAGATAATTTCAGGAAAAAGAGATTTAAAATATTCTCTAATTTTTTGAATAGAATTCTTGGTTTTTTCTGGTGTATTAACAGATGTGTAAATAAAATCTATTTTTTCTTTCCTATCTACTAGCAAGCCTTCTACAAGTGGTTTAAGTGAATCACGAATTCTGTTTCCATTCTCAGAAATAACATTTTCATATGCAATATTTGCATGATACAATTTTGAGTTTGTAGCTTGGTATGTTGAATGAATAGTAGTATTACCAAAATCAATTGCTAAAACAGGGGCACTCTTTTTTTCTAAATTAACAGAGTTTGATTGAGTTGATTTTAATTTAACTGGATTATCTATTGATACTTCACCAGATAAAATAGAGTTTCTATTTCCAGATAAAAGTAAACCTCCATTGTCATCTAATCCTAAAAACTCTCCTTTTTTTGTACCTTTATCTACGGAAATAAATGTACCAATTGGAATCGATCTTGATTGAACAATAGATTTTATTTGTGTTGTATTTCTTTCTGAACAGATGAGATCTAAAAACTCTTTTTTAAAATTATCACAAAGATTTGTGATAATCGCCTTTTTGAATTCTCTATCTTTCAATAATTTATTCAGTTCTCTTCTCTCATTTTTATTTAATTCCTGACTAAAAAGGCTTTCCCAAAAAGAAATTGCTTTATCAAGATCGGGTTTGGAAAAAAAATTTAATCCTATTCCAATAAAAATATCTCCGATTTTCCCGCTTTGCGAGCTGGTTTCACAAAGAATTCCGCTAACTTTTTTATACTCTGTTGCAGTACTATTTTTATTTATAAGTATTAAATCATTTGGCCATTTAATACATAAAATTGAATTACTTGAATATGAAAATCCTTGAATAATTGACTTTATAAAGTTTCCAGTTGATTCTAGAGCATCAAGAAGTGCAGACGACACTAATGCTGTAATCCATTCGAATGGAACTTTTATTTTGCTTGAAGGAACTATTAAAGTTAAAGGCAGGAAATCTAAAGACGATACCATAATTTCTGTTAAATCATTGTAAAATCTCAGATCCCCAGTAGATTTGTTTTCTAAAACGGACAAATCTGCTTGTTGCCAAATTGATCCCCCTCTTCCTCTACCTAGTGTTTGGTTCCGAGTAACAACAGCAATAATATTGTTATTATGGCTGTTGCTGCTGTTATAGTATTTTGCTAAATCCATTGTCGAAGGAGTATATTCAGTATAAACTGTGTAAAAATCTTTTGTATTCATTTGTGATCCAAATTAGTCCTGCATATATAACTGTAAGCTAATATCAACCCATATTGCTTTATGGATCAATGCACCCATACTTAAAAAATCAACTCCAGAAGAAGCTATTTGTTCAATATTTTTTTCATCTAAATTCCCACTTAATTCAAGTTTAATATTTTTATTAACTTTATTTCTTTCATTAACTGCTTGATGTACATCTTCAATAGCGAAGTTATCAAGCATAATAACATCAGCTCCTTTGGTTAAGGCAGCTCTAAATTCAGCTAGATTTGTTACTTCAATTTCTATTTTATTTAGTACAGGAGTTTTATTGGATAAACTTTCCAATGCATATTCAATTGAACCAAAGTATCTTAAATGATTTTCTTTTAGCATTGAACCTGAATCCAAGCCATGTCGATGATTTCGTGCGCCACCATTTCGCGTAGCATATTTCTCATAAATCCTCAGACCTGGAGTAGTTTTTCTTGTCTCTAATAAATAAATGGAGGGTGAAAACTTTTTAATTTCTGTTAAAATTGATTTTGTTTTACTTGATATTCCTGATAATTTTGCGCATAAATTAAGAGCTACTCGTTCGCCTAGTAAGATTGCGCCAGCATTTCCCTTGCCGCCCAGAATGATATCACCTTTTTTGATTTGATCCCCATCTTTGAAGTTTGAAAATAATTTGATTTCACTGCCAGAAGCTAAATGAAAGGTTTCGCACATGATGGGAAGTCCTGTTAAGATAAAATCCTGTTTTGCAACAACATAAAAATTGGCAGTTTGATTTTTGGCCTGAGCTGCAAATAAGGTAGGGTCACCAGCACCATGGTCTTCATCAAGCCATAGTAAAATATCTTTGGTGACTCTATGAGGAGCTACTCCAAGATTCAAGATACAAAAATTATTGAAGTTTGTCTGAGTCACTTCTGTTTCAGGCATTATGAAAGGACAGTGAGGTTTTACTTTAGTGAATAATTCCATATTGCACCTTAAAATAGTTTATATAAATGCCCTGAGCAGACAAGGCAGGGAAGTCATATCATGAATTTTACAATCCAAAAATATTTACAAACTCATATTCCTAATGAACTTATTTCTTGCATAGAAAGCTTGGAAAATCAATGTGAAAAAGGTGATTTTACAGCTTGGTCAATTGCAAATAATAAGTATGCTTTTTCTGCCTTTTGGATTGACGAATGTTTAATTTCTAAAAATAACTTTTATGAATTAAAAAATCCAATAATTCATCCATATTTTGATATTTCTAGTTTAACAAAACCTTTATTTTTAAATTTATATTTACGGATGAAATTTAAAAATGACTTTATAAAAATAATATCTACTCCTTTAAATGATATTTTTTTACCTAAAAATATGATTGATGAAAATAATGTTTTAATAGAGTTTATTTTAAATAATGAAAATAATTTAAATTTAAATTCATTTCTTTCACATTATTCCGGTGCCAAAAATTGGTTTTGGATGGGAATTGGTAAATGGCAACACAGAAATACTTACTTCGCAAATGATACGGAAATTTACCAGACTATTATAGATAATAATGATAAAAATTATTCGAATATCATGAAAGAAAATTTAAATAAAAATTGTTTAAAATATTTTAAAAATGAGCAATTTTCAGAATTTGTTTATTCTGATATAAATTATTATATTTTGTCAAGAATTATTGAGTCTTTTTTTATGAAAGAATCATCTTGGATAGAAATTATAAACGATATAAATGAAAAAGTAAAAACAAAATTTTATCATGCATCTTTAACGCCAAATGAGACAAAAAAAAGTATTCCATTTTATCCTTATATATCTGCTTATAAAGATAATTTTATTGGTGATGACTTATCTTCCTTTGGCAATGTAAGCGATACAAATGCTAATATTCTTTCTTTACTGCCAAATAATTCAAATATTGTTTCAGGCCACTCAGGATGTTTTGGTACAGTTAATGACGTTAAGTTTGCTACTGAAGAATTGGCATATTATCAAAAAAATTATTTGGAAAATTTAGGTTATATTCATGATAAGAATGTACGTTTTGTATATGGATTAGATACTCCTTCTAGTAAGGATTCTACTTGTGGAATTAGAAATTGGCCTAAAGATCGAGAATATTTTTATGGTCATTTGGGGTACTCAGGAACATCTCTTTGGTTTTCAACTAAATCTTTACCAAATATGAAAAATAATCATCAAATAATACTGACAAATAGATTAGCTAGCCGAGTGAAATTTGGAGTAGATAATTGTCCTAGGATTTATTCTTTTACTGATTATCTAACAAATTCAAACATGATATTTATAAAAGAAAAAGACTCATTTGAAAAAATTAGTAGTCAAGAATTTTTTGATTTAAACACTCAGTATTTTGGAATGTATAAAAAAATTTGGAATAATAATAGCATAAGAGTTCCACCAAATATTAATGAATTAAGAAGAGATATTGGCTTAAAATTATGGGAATAGCAAAATGGGTAAGAAAATATTTGTTGTTTTGTTTTTAGGATTTAGTATTTGTATAACTGGAATATTTTATTGGTATAAAACTCCTAATCCTTCCAATATACAGTTGGTTGATTACTATTTACAAGAAGGAACAAATTTTAGCAAACTAGCATATGATTTAGAAAAATTACATGTCATTAGATATCCAAAATTACTAGTCGATTATGCTAGAGTCATGCAGCTTACAGGAAACTTAAAAGTAGGAACCTATCGTTTTGAAAAAGATGTCACCCCTGAAAATGTAATAAGTAAACTCGTTAGAGGTGATATATTAACAATAAAAGTAACTATTCCTGAAGGATTAAATATTTATCAAGTAGCTGAAAAATTAACTCAAGATTTTCCTAAAGTTCCAGTTAAAAGATGGTTAGAGCTTATAAATTCAAAAGAACTTATTCAATTTCTGAGTTTAAATTATCCAATTCAGAATTTAGAAGGTTTTCTTTTCCCAGAAACATATGTGTTTGATCCAAATTTGCCTCCAAAACAAATTTTGAAAGGGATATTAGCTGAATTTAAGAAAAATGTAACACCAGATATGTATGATAGGGCAAGGAAATTAGGTTTTTCTCCTTTAGAATATATTACATTAGCATCTATTGTTGAAAAAGAAACTGCTGCGTCTTCAGAACGCGAAAGAGTTGCAGGAGTATATTTTAATAGGTTGAAGATTAAAATGAAATTACAAGCAGATCCTACTGTTATTTATGGCATGTGGAGTAGATACAAAGGAAATATTACTAAAAAAGATTTGCTAACTCCTACCCCATATAATACATACACTAACTATGGGTTACCGCCCGGACCTATAGCAAGCCCAGGTCTTGCAAGTTTAAAAGCTACGCTAAATCCTATTTCAAATGATCTCTATTTTGTTGCTAAAGGGGATGGGACTCACGTCTTTAGTAAAAACTTAAATGACCACAATAAAGCTGTTAAAAATTATGTTTTGTTTTTAAAAGAGAGTAAGCGTAAGGAAAAAAATTAGAATGCGAAATTTTTATGAGATTGAAAGTAAATTATTTATTAATATATCCAATTATATGAAAGATTGGGAGAGTTATCTAGGGATTTTTGATAGTAATAATACTGAAAAAAAGGCGACTACGCAAAGAATAGCCTCTCATGTTCAGACTTTATGGAATCAATTTAATCAAGATAGAACTAAATTAGATAAGCATTATATGAATACTGGTGACGGATTTCAAGCATATATAGCTTCTTTTTTATTACCAAATGTGGAGAGAGTTTTTTCGACATTAGTAAGAGATGAAAATATTTTTGCTATTGAAAGTTTATTTTTAACAGCAAAAGAAGAAATAGTTATTACTGATTTTGGTTGTGGTCCTTTAAGTGGTACTATAGGGATTTTAAGTGTTTTTGAGTATCTTTTTTCTAAAAATAATAATTTAGTTTTACCCAAACGAATTCATGTGAATGCAATTGATAGATCTGGTAAAATTGTTGAGTTTGGGAAAAAAATGTTAACAAAATCTCTTTTTGAGAATATAAATATTTCTGTTGAACAATTAACTTCACCAGAAAAAGTAACAAAAAATAGTGATATTATTTTAGGTATTAATGTTTTTAATGAAATTCCTATGAAACATCGTGGAAAAACTTTAAATTCATTATATGCAAAATTAAATAATGGTGGACTTCTGCTTATAATGGAACCTGGGCAGGAAGAGCATGCAAAATCTTTAGGTACTTTAAGAAATGAATTTATTTCTGCTAATAAAGATGGTCAAATAATTTCACCTTGTGCGCATAAGAAAAGCTGTCCACTTTCTTCTGAAACAACTAGAAAAGATTGGTGTTGGTTTAGACATTCTTGGAATACTCCAAAAGCAATTTCTTTAATAGATAAATTTTCAAAGCTAGATCATCATGAATTGAATTTTTCATATCTTTTTGTTCAAAAAAACTCTGTACAATCAGCTGAAACATTTTTTGCACGTTGCATAAGTGATGAATTTCCTATTGAAATCAAAGCCAAGTCACCACAAATTGAATACTTTAAAAATAATTTAGTCTCAGGAGAAAAAGAAGAATTTTTAAAAATGGTAGAGTTTGAAGGCGGCTTAAATAAAATTTTGCTCTGTACAAAGGAAGGGGAATTAGAATCGGCTTTTGTTATTGCAGATCCAACTCAAAAACCTTATCGTAGAGGAAGAAGGGTTAAACTTGATAGTGAATTATATATGCGAGCAAAAGAACGGAATTAATGGCAAGTAATATACTTACAGTTTTTAAAAAACTTGAAGTTATGAATGGTTTGGACGAGTCTGTTCCAGATCTTGCAAGAAAATCCGCAATTTTACTCCCTTTATTGTGCCCGCAGAAAGATTATTTGGATGATTTTGTAAACCTGAATAGTTGGCAACTTGTTTTTACAATAAGAGCTTCACATTTAAAGGAACATGCTGGTGAGGTTTCTTTTCCTGGTGGAAGAATAGATGCATTTGAAAGTCCTCTTGAAACAGCCCTACGTGAAGCTTATGAAGAAATTGGTATTAAAAAAAATGATATTAAAGCTAGTATAAAACTAAATCATTCTTTTGCGCGTTCTGGATATCATATCGAACCATTTTGTGCCTTGCTTTTGGATAATCAACATTTTGTTCATAATGAAAATGAAGTAAGTCATATAATTTGTTTGAGCATTGAACAGCTTTTGCAAATAAAATGTTGGACTGAAGAACGAACTATCATGAATTTTACAAGAAAAGTATGGCATTATCCGATAAATATAGATGGAATTGGTGATATAGATATATGGGGAGCAACTGGAAATATTTTACATGATTTTTTACTGCGAGTTAAGAAACTTATTACACTGCGAGTTAAGAAACTTATTACACATAATCACTGATTATGTGTAATTGTAAAGATATTTGCATTACCTAATACTCTGTGTTGAACTTGATAGTAACCTGTAATATCAAGAGTTCCAATTGGGAAACTTGGATAGTAATTATCAATAAAATCTGGCTTGAAAACGTCTGCTTGATTTACTCTAATTCCAAACTCTTCATCACCGCTTGCAGCTGTAAATTTAAAATTCATTGTAAAAAATGAATTAAATGCTGCAGATGAATTTAAATCTTCATTTCTTTTTAAATAATTTGATGGCCCTATAGCAACACCATTAAAGTTTACATTTGGTCTTCCACCACCAAACCATTGGCCAGGATTATCTACAGTGGTAGAAATAAATACCTTATACCCTGTTTGATTGTTAACTTGTAATACAGTTCTATTTACTTCAGCATAAGGGATAACAACTTTTGCGGAACTGATTTCAACTTTCTGGATACTGTTAGGTTCTACGGCTTCTACTTGTGGTGGCAAATCAAACATAAAAACCTCCGGTTAGTGTTTAGAAAATCCAAAAAAATTTTATAATATTAGGTTTAAAATTGAAAAATAGTTGTCATTATTTTGTCTAATTCTAAAAAAATATGTTTTAATATAAATAAATTTATTTAAATATAATTAACTAATACATTGACTTGAAAGAAATTTAAAAGTCATATTTAAATCTAAGAAGAAGATTTTCCGCAAAGGTTCTAATAGATTTTGCACTATCATAATTTTTAGCATAATTGATATCACTTTGAAGGCCTATCAAAGAGAAATTTTTTAAAACTTGCATTCTAATCAATTCCGAGGGACTTTCGTGCAATAATGATCTTTCTAAAGAAACAATATCATCTCTCTGTTTGCGATATGAAAGTGCTTCTAGTGCTGAAAGGGTCACACTTTCTTTTTTTTCATTACGTAAAATCTGTGCTATTAAATCATCAGGTTCAGAAAGATTAATAAATCTCAGAGCATATACAGCGGCTTTTCTTATATCATCATTATTTGATAATAATTCTTGTTTCAAGGTTTCAAGAATTTTAGGATCAGCATAATTTCCCAGAGCGTATATTGTAACTTGTCTTTTTATAGGGTCTGAATTTGTTTTTAAAGTATTGATTAAAGAATTAAATATATTTTCTTCTCTTTGCGGCGAATAATTTTTTAAATTATTCGCTAAATTTCCTAAAGCTAATTCAGCTGTATTATATATATTTATATCACTTGTTGTATTTAAATGGGAAAATATAAACTCTTCTGTACTTCTTGAAGGATGCTCGACAGTTCCTAAGTTACCTAAAATAATCATTTTTCTATTTAAATCATTTTCTTGATTAAATAAATCTACCAAAAATTTTTGCGACTCTGGATTACCTAAAGAAACAGCAGCAGATATTAAAATATTTTGTAAATTAATTGATATAGAATTTGTTTTTATAAAATTTAAAATATCTGTAAAAGTATTTTCATTAAGACTCATTAAGGATTTTAATTGAAGAAAATATTCAGTCTCATTTTCTTTTTTAATTTCATTATAGCTTTTTATAAATGAAGAAAAATCTTTATATTTAAAATTTTCAAATAATACTTTCTTTTTCAATCTTTCATTAATTTCATTTCCTTTTAAATCATTTGTAACAAATTCTTTTAAAATACTCTCTTCAATTTTTGAGTTTGACATTTTATGAAGGAGTTTTTTTTCAAAAGTAGTTTTTTCTTCAGCAATAATTTTATTATTTAAATAAGTTTTTGCTTTTTTAAGCATGAAGATTTTTGTGCTTAAATTTCTTTTATTTAAAGTAAAGTATGTTATAGAATCAGATGAATATTTTTTTTCAACATTTTTATTGTTTTCTATGACAAAAGAATTTTTACCAGGTAAATCATCTATAAATTTTCTTTCTAATACCCCTGAATGGAGAAAGTTATAAGAATATTTACTTTTTCCTTCAAATCCATCAAGATCGTTTTCCCATTTTTTTCCTGAATTTATATAATTTTTGAAATTTGGAAAAGAATTTTTTATAAATTCTTTATATAAATTTAAGACTAATGGATCAATTTTTTTGTTACTTTTAATTTCTAATAATTCACCCATATTAGAAATTATAATATTTACTATTGCGGTGTTTACTGGCATTAATTCTGACTTTATGATTGCAGAATTTGAATTAATTTTAATTTTTGAGAAATCTAATACAATATTTAATTTATCATCTGAATTAATACATAATTCAGAGATTTCTCCGGATATTTCAATATTTATATTTTCTTGATTTTTATTAAATTGAGAAAAATTGGTTTCATTTAAACTTTTATAATTTACAAAATATGTTGTTCTTTCATTTGGTATACAGCTAATTAATTTTTTATCTTCAGAAAAAAAAGATATTTTGTTATAAATTGCTATTCCTAAAAAAAAACTACAGTCAGTAAGCAAAGATAAACTATTTTTTTCATTTTTAATCCTTTTCTATCCATTTTGCTAAAATATTGTAGTAATCATGAAATGATTGGTTTATAATATCATTATTTTTTTGAATTAACGATTCTGATTTTATTAAATTTAAATTATTTTCACTGTGTAAGTCATTTGCGATTGAGTTCATAGTCTCTGAAATTCTATTTAGAACTTGGAATTCAAGATTATTAATTTTTTCTTCACGCTTTAATTTTGCATCTATTGCAAGTTGTTCTTGGACATCCTCAACACTCAAATCTCCTTTTGCAGAAAATCCAGTGGGAGTAAGTTTTGCTGAATAATCAAAAATTGTTGCATTTACTTGGTAGCCATTATAGCTCCAAAGACTTGTTGACCATTCTTTGCGTTCAACAAATCCTTTCCAGAACTTCCAAGAAGGTAAATAGGCGTATACAAAGAGTCTAATATCGCCTTGTAATGCATTTAATTGAGTTGTGCCTTGTAATTCCAGTTTTAAAGCTGGCACATCATTAAACTCTACAAAACCTCCTGCAGTAACACGAGTGTCTATTCCTACAAGTAACAAACGGCCAACAACTCCTGCTCCAGCAACATAAATATCTACAGCTGCAGAAGCGTATGCATCAATTCCAGCGTAGTGTTGAAGATAGGATTGTACTTGCAAAGGTACTAATTCTACTCCCCAACGCATAATATTTTGTCCGCGAATTCCTGCTGCTAGTCTGACAGGAATTGGGCCAACTGTAAATCGTGTACTAACTTCATGCTGAATTGGTGTATCAAAAAGTGTTTTTTCTTCTTTATAACCTAATTTACCAATATCTTGATCAATAGCAAAAAGTGTTTTCCCAAATATGTTAGCTGTAACCTTAAGCTTTCCATTTTGATTTCCTGGAGAGTTAGTAGCTGCTTTGGCACTTGCTATGTTTCCTTCCCAAACTCCAAGAACTGCTGCATTTAATCCAGCATTTGCTTCACTACTTACTTCTATTTTACTTGCAGCCACTTTATATCCTGCAAAACCATTTACAAAAAATTTAGATTTTTGACCTTTTTCAAAGGACCAAGTTTTTTCTTTTTTAAAACTTTTTAACTCTACTGGTTTGAAAGTTGGAGGACGTGGTACATCAAAAGGTGGAATTTGTGTAAGATAATCGTCTATTTTTCTATCATTCGCAATTCTTATTAAGTCTTGCATTGATGGTGTAAAAGCTTGATAGTTTTTTAAGGCTATTGTTACTTTTTTTAACCAATCTGAATAACTAGGCATTGAATTTTCTGGAGAAAAATTCATACTTTTATCAATTGCTTCTTTTTGTTTCTCTAAAAGACTAAGACAAATATCTAATTGGCTTAAATTATACTTACCATCTGCATCTCGCAAGGAATATCCCCACTGATTCAAAGAATATTCCATGCCATTTATTTGATTAAAAAATTCAATTGCTTTAATTTTTGAAATGTTTCCATTTCTATCTGACACTTGAACTTCATCATTAGGGGCAAGTACTTTTCCAGTATCAGGATCTAGCAGTGGAAAAGGTTTATAAGCTAGAGGTGCTTTTTTGTTTTCAATTAGATTTTCGTTACAAGGAAATGAAAAAATTTTATTTTGCAAAAAAAGATTTAAAAACAGTATAAATAAAAGTATATTTTTCATTTTTTGTAATCCTCATAAACTTGTTCTAATAAATCTTCAATGTATTCAAGTTTATTTTCTGGTAATTCTGCTAAGGTATTTAAATCTATTGAGTTAATAATATTAAGCTTTTGGCAAGCAATAGTATTATTTTTATTTTTGCAATCTATATTTATATTAGAACTGACTAATTCATAGTAATTTTTTATAAATTCATAATTTTTAATATTTAATTGAGTTAAATTTTTAAAATGATTTTCAATTGCATTGCATAAATTAATTGTTCTTTCTCTAATAGGATTAAGATATTTTTTATCAATAGGGCTTTTTTCAAGTGATGATATTTGACTTGAACATTCTTCTCTACTCTTATTCAGCAAGTTTTTAGCTTTAAAATACTGCATATTTAAAACTAAACTATCCATTTTTTGTTCTAGTTGTAAAATATGTGACAAAGTTTGATCCGAAAGTTTTGAAGCCTCAAGCATAGTTTGAAATTCTGAAATAGCACTTTGTAATGGAATTTTAATATTAGCAATTAGTTCAGTTTTTAGTTTAGCTAAAGATGCTCTTCTTGTTAAATCAATTATTTCATTTATTTTTGGAATTTTATCATTATGAATTAAAGAATATTTTTCTAGAATTTGAATAGTTCTGAATTTTACTTTTTCTACTTCTTCTAAAATTTGTTTATATTCACTAAGTTTAGTTGAATTAAACTCTGGCATTTTTTTTATAATTAGTCTAACTTCGTTAGCTTTATTGTCGATAATTGAACAACTTAGTTTTAATGATTCACCTTGATCTATCTGTTTTTGTAAAAAAATTTTTACACTATTTTGGACAATATTAGTATTTTCTTTATCATGTAAATCAATGCTTGATAGCAAAGTTGACCAATCATTAATCCAATTTCCTAATTGTTGAGTACAGTTTTTAAATTGGTAATCTAAACCTTTACTTCCAAAAATTAAATTATCTCTAATATAAATTATTCGCCCGTAGTATTCTGATAGATTATCAATTTCAGAGAGTTTATTAAGAGCTTCTTTTTCTCTCCTATCTAATTGAATATTATCTGGTTCTGATTCGGGGAAAATAGTTGAAGTTGTAGTGAATGAAATTATTGATAAAAGTATTAAGTTTATTTTTTTCATCATTTCTCCAAAGACTGTGGTAACTTCATTTTTATTTCATTTATTATTTTTATTAAATCTGCATCTATTTTTATCTTCCAATATGAACTTAATTCAATAAGTTTATTTCCTTCATTAATTAAATCTAAAATTTTATTTTGATAATAGATAATTAAACTATCTTTTGTGGACTGCTCTATTTGTATTAAGGTGGGTCTGTTTTGTAAAGAATTTTCTATAGATGTTAACAATAATTTTAATTGCAAATTTTGTGGATAAAGATTTGAAATTTTTTTCACTTGGTCATAAAATAAAGTAAGCTTGTTTTTATCCCAAGTATTAATTTCTATTAAATTTTTTGCAAGTTGATAAGACTCAGAATATATCCTTAATATTTGAATTATATTTTTTGCTTCTTGATTCCAGTTAGAAATTGTTTGAATTGAAGGTGTTTGTTCTGATTGCAGAATACTTAACTCGCAATTTTTATTTAATATTTTTGCGTATAATTTTTCAGGATTTAAAACTTTCAAAGATGCTCTAGCTTGAAATGTTGAAACTAGTTTTTGAACATTTTGACTTCTCTGCATGGGATAGAAGCCATTTTCAGTAATAATACCTACTTGAAAATCATGTCCTTCACAATCAAACTTATAACTCGTAGAGAAATCCATTTGAAATTTTAAATTTTCACCAATAATAAAATCATCTATGTGGCAACCTGTTTTATAAAGTTCATCATATTCACAAATCAGTAAATTTTTTGCTAATGCATGAGAAATTATATTAAAATTTATTAGGAAAATTATTACTAATTTTTTCATAAAAATTTACATCCTTGCTTCAATTGTTATCGTTCTAATTCCTAATTCTAATTTTGGAATAACACTTGAAATACAGAATTTCATTTTTCCAGAAACAGTGTCTCTTGAATTAAAAATGAAAGGAAATTGAATGAAATCATTTGCAACTGTTTTTGCTTCAATATATGAGTTCATGTCTCTATAATAAAGAACTCGCATATCACTAAGTGCTGAAAGAAATATGTTGCTTTCTTGGAGAATAATATTATTGTTTGAGGAAATGTTTTTTAACGTAAAAATATTTGTATTGTAGTAATCACTCAGTTTTTCAATCCATATTAAAGCTTTTGCTTTAAATTCAATTTGTCCTGTTAATTGTGCGTTAGTAGGGATAAATATCGGTAAAGTACTCAAGATGCAATTGTTTGAGCCTGCTCCACTTGGATAATACCAATAGTCGCCTTGAATTGATCCTGTAGTATAATTAAAATCTGATTTATCAAAAATAAACCTTGTAAAGTTATCAAATGTATTAATTGTTATTGCATTTGATTTAGAGAGAAGTAAAAATCCAGCAAAAAATATAATAATAATTTTTTTCATAATTTCTCCAAGTTAATTTTTATTAATAATAAATTATTTTCCTCCTAACTTTTGTTTAAATTAATTTATTAAAAATTAAGTATTCTGATTGAAAATTGAACTTACTAAAGAATTATTGAATGATAAATAGTCATTAATTTGACTTTATTCTTTATAAATTTAGGTATTAATTATGCTTAATTTTAAAAAAATATAAATTAAAATTTCTGTTTTTTTTATAATATTTTAATTTAAAAATCCTAATTTATAAATAGAAAATTGTTTATGGAGAGCTGGGTCTAAAACCAAGTAATTTTTGATATCAGATGGAATTTTTTCTCCTCTAAGCTTTTTGAAATGTTCAAACATATCATCAGCTGTTTTTATATTTAAATTTTTTAGCTTTTCATTTAAAAAGAAAGATACTGCAATTGGTGTGGAAAATGAACTTGCGACATCGGCTCCAACTGGTTTTGATGTGCCTACATTAAATGTTGAAAATTCGACTACACCAGGAGCATATAGAAAGGGTCTTATTGTTTCAACAGCAATGTTAATATAAACGTCTGTACATTGTTCCGAATTTTTATTTTTGCCTGAGACAATATTACTATTTCTTTCATTAAGTCCATAATCTGGTATGCTGGCATTCAATGAATTCACTACACCAACACGAATTCTGTTTTGTAATAGTTTGCAATCAGAATAATATCTTTCATCAATCCGATTAATATATTCATTAGCATTAACATTTGCTTGGAAAAGAATTACATCATTACTATGAACAATGTTTACCAGAAAATCTTCATAATAGATTTTATTAATTTCTTTCATAAAATCATCAGATAAATTGCAATTTAATTTACTTAAAGAATCATGAGATATTCCTTCAGATAAAGAAATAAAATTTATATGAAAGTCTTTGGCTATTTCTATTATTTTACCACTTTTTTTTATAAAGTAATTATTTAGATTTGATTTTTTTTCTTCATCACTCGCTTTATTATCACAAACTATTTTTTCAAAATTGCTTGGTTTTTTATGAATCAAAACAAATTGTGCTTGGGGTGAATTATTGGCTATGAAGTTAAAAATGCTTGTTGAATGACCCGAAGACTCATCAATAAATTGTTTTTGAGAAAGTTCACTAGCAAAACTATTATTAAATTCATCTTGATTAGTATTTAACTTTTCTGCAGGTATGAACCCATATTTTTCATTGTTGAGAATATCTGTAAGAATTTGATTAGCAGCTAAGGGAATTTCAATTTTCCTATTGTCTTCAATTATTTTCCCTCTAAAATCTTCTATATAATTGGCTAAAACTCTACTACGGTATCTAGTGTAAGCAGCTAAAGCCATGGCACTATCATCGATAATTAAAACTCGATACCCTTCACTACTAGCATTTTCTTTTGCTTTTCCAGCAGAAATTATCACCTTTTGTTTACAATATTCGCCATCTGATTTGCAGCTCTCTTGAAATTTACTTATAATATTATGTATATCTCGATTTACAGGTTTTTGATTATTTATGCTTATAGGTAAAATGATATCATTGCTTTGCTCATCACTTGATTTTAAGCTACAAGAAATAACAATTAAATTAATTATAAAAATGCGCTGAAAATTTAGAAAAATTATTTTAACTTTCATAAGCTCACCTTTTCTTATAATTTTAAATATTAAACTATAAAATTATTTATTTTACAATGATAAATTGCGGTTTTTCTAATTTATCATTGTAAGATTTATTTTACTTTTAGAAAAAGTGATTAATCTTTGATTGAATTTTAATACAGGATATTTTAACTAAATTTTCATCATTTTAAAGGAATTCAGACAAACTAAAATAAATTAACTCACTATACCGATTTCACGACAAAAGTCATAGAAACTTGGTTTTTTCCATTCTGAGTAATTACTTAAAAATTGTTCAATTGTGAATAAATCAACTTTTTGAAATTCACCAACTGATTTTTCTAAATGTATACATTTTACATCTTTAATTTCTATTAAAAACCAAAGCTGTTCTTGACCAATATTGCCTTCAAAACGTGCTTTTTTTAAGATATGTTTTGGAAAAAAATATCTTCTCCAAAATTTTGACCTGTAAATAATTTTAAAATCTTTTTCTTCTATGCCTAATTCTTCTTTAGTTTCCCGAATTATTGCTGCAATTGGGGAATGGTCAGAATTTTCAATACCACCTTGAACATTTTGCCATTTATTATGATCTGAACGAAAACAAGCTAAATATTTATCATGGCATTTAATTAGAGCGGCTACATTTTTTCTGAACATCATGTTACCTTTTAAATTTAATTAGTTTAGTTAATATGTCTTCTTTTTCAAAATTAAGATTATAAAAAGAAACATCAATCGAACATAATATCGTCATTTTATTTTTAATTGCAAAGACAAAATCAAGATGTTGACACCAGCGAAAATAATCTTTCAAAGTTAAAACTAGAACTTCTGAGTTATTAATAAAATCAATAGCCTTTTTTGACAAACTTCCATGATCCCCTAATGAATAATGGTGAAAATTTTTATGAGGAAAAAATTGCTTTATTTCTTGAACAAAGCGTTCTGGATTAGCAATACCAGTGACAATTGAGATATTATTAGAAGAACTATTTATATTTTTTAAATCAATTTGATTCAATGAATTATTTCCAATAATTTCATAAAAAATAGTTTCAGAACAAGTAATAATATCTGATCTATTATTATTTAAATTAAAAGTATGAATACAATTTTTTACTATTCTAGTATATTCATTTAAATTACCAAAAGAAGTTCGTGACCACAATCTAAAATCAAAACTTGCTAGTAAATTTTCAAAATTTCTTTTTCCAAAACCTTCCCTATAAGGACCAATAGGAATTGTAAAAAGAGGACTTTGTAATAAGAGATTTGGATCCCATGCGCAAATATTAATATCTCTTGGACATTTAAAGTGTTGAAGACCATCATCAAGAAGTAAAACATAATTTGTAGTTTTATCATCCAAATTATGTTTTTGTTGGCAAAAATATTTTAAAGATTCGAGGCGATTAGGATTTTGTAAGATATAAAATTTTTGGTTACTTTTACAATGTAAAAGTAACTTTTCAAAATGCTCTCTATTCTCATCAGAAAGATAATTTTTATTAAGGTGTTGTTTATTATCAACGTAAACAGTTTTGATATTATCTCCAATACCTCTTGAAGCAATTGCCACTACATAATTTCTATTCATAAATAATTCGGCTATTTTTTGCACTATAGGAGATTTTCCAGTTCCTCCAAGTAAGATATTTCCAATACAAATGATTTGAATATCATTTTTTTTTGAATGTATATCAATATCATTTATTTTAAGATATCCATTTCTTCTTCGTCTTTTAGCTTCTAAATAAATTATAAAAGAAATGAAAAATAGTATTGGCAAAAACAACTTAACAATAATATTTTTTTGATTTAGAGGTTGATTTAATTGTCTCCTTAATTTTTGAGTAAAGGAGTCATTAAACATTGGTGAGAATCTCCATTGGATGTCCATGTCGAGCAATACTACCGTTTTCAAATATATAACAGTAATCAAAATCTTTAACTTCATGTACAGCATGGGAAACAGCAACAACTGTGTTTTCAGAATCCTTCTTTTTCCAGTTTTGAATTGCTTTCCAAAATAATTCAGCTGATTTTGCATCTAGATTAGCAGTTGGCTCATCAAGTAGAACGAGTTTGGGATTAGGAAAAAGGGTTCTAGCTAAAGCGACTCTTGCTTTTTCACCTCCTGATAGGCCATCACCAAGGTAACCTAAGTTTTTATCTAAAAATAATTTTGCTCCTGAATCAGAATAAGAAAGCATAAGAGCTATGATTAAATCTTTTGCTTTTTCATCAGCTATATGCTCAGGAAAAGAGGTTTCAGCATAAATAATATTTTCTTTAATTGTCCCACGAAAAATATATGGTGATTGTGAAGTCAGAAGAAAATCTGGAGTAATTTTAATATCACCACTAGTTGGTACTATTAGACCTGCTAGCGTTCTTAAGAATGTTGTCTTTCCAGCCCCACTTTCACCAATAAATGCTACTTTTTTTCCTTTTGGAATAGTTAAAGAGCAATTTTTTAAAATTACTTTGCCTGATTCCGTTGTATAAGAAATATTACTTGCAATTATTGCATCAGTTGAAGAAGTTGGAAGAGGTAAAGGTTTTGTTAATTTAGAATTAGAAAAATTACCTAAAAATGATTTCACTCTTTGTAAAACTACCCTTATTTCACTGAAAAAAGTGATAGATGCAGTTATATTTTTAATATATTTAAACGAAAATGCTAAAAGAATTAGCATAGATGAGTAAGTACTTGCTTGAAAATCACCTGTGTAATTTACTCTCCAGGCAAAAATAATACCAAGTAAAAATGTAGCAAAAAACTCCATAGCGGGAGTAAAAAATGTTCTTACAAATAAACTTTTTTTCATTATGAGATAATTTTTTAGATTTGTTACTTCAAAATCTTCTTTTTCTCTTTTATGGCTTCTTAAAGCATTTATAGTTAGCAAACCATTTTGACTAGAAAGAATTCTGGTTGAAATGGCAATTTGATGTTTTTGGCTTTCACGTGTGTAAAAATTTATTTTTTTAGCGACACTTTTAAGAAGAAGTCCTAGGGGAATAAAAATGCAGCAGCCAATAATAAACGTTTGCCATGAAATCATAAGCATTGTTACTATGATTCCTAAAAGTACAAAACAATCACGAAATGAACTAATTGTACCTTTACTAATTGCAGCCTGAAGTAAAGTTGTATCTTGCATAAGTTGATTAGCAATAAAATCGGGATCTTTTTGATCTAACTTATTTCCAGGTGATGATAAAAAACCTTTTAACATTTCTTCACGTAAAGAATGTGCTACTTTATGTCCTGCCCTTTCAGTCAAATAATTACTCATAAAACCACTAATTAATTTAATTAATGATAAAAAAACAATAAGAATAGGAATGATAAAAATTAAATCTTTTTTATCTAGAGTCTGACTAAATTGGAAGTAGTTTTTAAGTTGTCCCGGTATTAAATTTATAACGGGAATTCTTGGAGTTGTATAAAAAACAAGTTGCAAAAGAATTGCTACAGAAAGAGCTAGTGTTACTTCAGATAAAGAATAAATTGGCAACCAAGGAGATCCCAATAAGATATCTTTTTTACCGGAGTTCCAAACAATTTTTACAAATGAACCTTGATGATCTTTTTTCATTATCTTATCCGATGTTCATGATGCAACTTAAATTTGAGTTCACTGTTAACATTATATTTTTCTATGCAATCAAGTATTGCAATGGCGGCGTTTTGTGCAGCATTTGGTGGAAAAGTTTTTCGCACTTTTTCCAGTCCTTGTAAAATATTTTTAGCATATTGCTCATCATTAAAAACTTTTAAAGCATGACTTACTAAGTTTTCTGTTGTTGCGTTCTCTTGCAGGTATTCAGGAATAATTTCTTTATTTTCTGATAAGTTAACAAGAGAAACATATTTAACCTTTATTACTTTTTTAGCAACATAAGCTGTTAAAGGTGCAAGCTTATAAAAAACGCTCATAGGTGTGTTAAAAAAAGCAGTTTCTAAGGTAGCAGTCCCAGAACAAACCCATGCATAACTTGATCTAGCCATGACATCATAAGCATTGCCTACACCAAATGTAATATTATCATTAATCCATTGTTGATTAAAACCAAATTTTTGTGCAGTATTATAAACAATACTTTTTACAAAATTAGGATTTAGGGTCGGAGCAATTGGAAGATCTCCAGTTACTTTAGGTTCGATTTTTTTGAGTTCAATAAATGATTCTACTAGCAATGGCAATAAAGTTTTAATTTCACTTTTTCTACTACCAGGCAATATTCCTATCCGAAAGGGTATTTTTTTAACCTGATGTTCCTTTAAATAATGATCAACATTATCCTTTAATGGATTGCCAACAAAAACGGTATTTACTTTATTGTCATTAAAAAAGTTTGTTTCAAAAGGTAATATACTTGTTACTAAATGTGTATATTCTCTGAGTATTTCAGTTCGCTTTTTTCCATGCGACCATGCTTTAGGTGGAATATGATAAATAACAGTTATACCTAATGCATAAATATCTTGGAGAAGTTTTAAATTAAATCCAGGATAATCAATTAAAATTACAGCAATAGGTTTTCTGACAATAATTTCTTTTAGTATTTTTTTATATGCATTCGAAATTAGAGAATAATGTGAAATGATTTCTGTTAGACCAAATACAGCTAAATCTTCAACCTTAACGATATCTTCAACGCCAAGGTTGCGCATATGTGGTCCAGCGGATCCCCAGAAGTGAAAACGGGTTAAATTTTTTTTTGCAGATTCTGCATTTAGAGCTTCAATTAAAAGTGAAGCTTGAATGTCACCGCTTGCTTCACCAGCAACGACACAAATTCCACCTTTTTGGATATAACTCATTTTTTACTCTTCGTTATTTAGTTCATTTGCATTTTGACTTGGATGGGAGATTCCTCTTTTTGCATTTTTAATAAAGGTAATAAATTTTTCCACTTCAGGGAATTTAATTAAATCACCTATATCCATATAAGCAGCTTCAAGAGTTGGGTGACCTTTCAAAAACATTATTTTATAAGCATTTTTTACAGCTGTTCTAGCTTCGGGTGAGATATTGCGTCTTTTCATTCCTTCAACATTTAAGCCTCTTAAAATAGCTCTATTGCCTTCAGATACACAATAAGGCGGAATATCTTTTACTGTAGCTGAACCTCCGCCAAGCATTGCCATATCCCCAATATGAACAAATTGGTGAATTGCGCACAGTCCTCCAATGATTGCCATATTATCAATAGTAACGTGTCCAGCAATTTGTACTGCATTTGCAATTACATTTAGGTCACCAATAATGCAGTCATGTGCGACGTGCGAATAAGCCATAAATAAGTTTTGACTACCAATTGTAGTTTTTCCACCACCTTGAACTGTTCCTGGCTGTAAAGTAACACATTCACGAATGATATTTCTACTACCAACTATGAGTTCTGTTGGTTCTCCCTTGTATTTTAAATCTTGAGGGCGATTTCCTACAGAAGCAAAACTAAAGACTTCATTTTCTTCACCAAGAAATGTGTGTCCTGTAACAACAGCATGTCCATGAATTTTTGAATTTCTACCAATTTTTACATGCGGACCGATTAAAGCATAGGGACCTATAGTAACACCTGAATCAATTTCCGCACCTTGTTCAATAATTGCTGTTGGATGAATTTGTACTGAAGTTGTCATTTTTATAAGTCCTATTTATGTGGAGAAATTGCCATTGATAAAGAGCATTCAGCAGCTACTTCATCATTAATATAAGCTTTTCCTTTGAGCCATAAAAACGAACCGCGCATTTTGTCTACAAAGACTTCATATTTTACGCGATTACCTGGTGTTCCTGGTTTACGGAATCTAACATCATCTATGGAAGATAGAAATCCAATATTACTTTCAACAATGCCCATTTCTTTGCGAGTGATAAGTCCAAGAACCGCTCCTGATTGAGCTATTGCCTCTAAATAATAAACTCCAGGATAAATAGGATTCTCGGGAAAATGTCCTCTAAATACAGGTTCATCTTTTGTTAATATCTTACTTGTTATTATGTTTTTACCTAAATTTATTTCATGCACACAATCAATTAGAAGCAATGGATCTCTGTGAGGAATTACTTTTTTAATGTCGTCCATACTCATAGCAATTTTATCAAATATATTATCCATTATTTTTACTTCTCCTATAATCAGTCTATTTTTTGCTTGCTTGTTTAACAAGTCTATTCACAAATGCTATGGTTGTTGCATGTTCTTTGTAAGTTCTTGCAGGTGATCCTCCCCAGATTTCTCCACTAGGAACATTTTTTGAAACTCCTGCTTGAGCGGTTAAGGTTGCTTTGTCACCAATCTTTAAATGCCCAGCAACTCCAACTTGTCCAGCCATGACAACTCTATTTCCAACTTCAGTTGAGCCTGCTATACCAGTTTGAGCTGCAATGAAACAAAA
Source organism: Pigmentibacter ruber (assembly GCF_009792895.1). Taxonomy (NCBI): domain Bacteria; kingdom Pseudomonadati; phylum Bdellovibrionota; class Oligoflexia; order Silvanigrellales; family Silvanigrellaceae; genus Pigmentibacter; species Pigmentibacter ruber. The sequence goes on along the minus strand of NZ_WSSC01000004.1, from coordinate 448,205 downwards.
CTCTCCTACCACTACGTTATGCGCAATCATGACTAAATTATCAATTTTTGTTTGGCGACCTATTTTAGTGTCTGCCATAGCGCCTCTATCTATAGCGGCATTTGCTCCAATTTCAACATCATCAGCAATTTGAACCCCGCCAATTTGTGGGATTTTTATATTTTCTTTTTCTGTTGGGGCAAAACCAAAACCATCTCCACCTATAACGCAGCCTGGATTTAAAATACATCTATCTCCCAAATGACAACCTTCTCTAACAACTGAATTTGGGTAAAGGATACAATCCTTTCCAATTGAGCTAGCAGCGCCTACAAAACAACCAGAATAAATAACGGTGTTTTCGCCAATTTGAGCATTAGGCCCGATAAATGCAAAAGGAAAAATAGTTGCTGTTGGATGTATTTCAGCAGTTTCATCAATACAAGCTTGATTGGATTTTCCTGCAAAAGGATGGATAGGTTTAAAAAAATGTTGAGAAATTTTTGCAAGAGTTGCATGTGGATTGCTACTAACAATAAGAACACTTTTTGTTTTATTTAATAAATTTTCAGCGTCTTTTTTGGAACAAATAATAGCTCCAGCTTTTGTAGTTAAAGCCTCATCAAAATATTTTTCATTGATTAAGAAAGAAATATGTTCTGGTGATGCCAAATTGAGTGGAGCAACTCCAATAAACTTTTGCTCTTTATGTAAGGGATTTATTTCGCAATTTGTTTTTTCTATAATTTCTTCAATTGAGAGGAAACTCATTTTTTAGCCTCTTTCTTGTCTTTTGCCTCTTTAGTTTTGTGAACAGCATTGTACTTTTCAATCGTTTTTTGAGTGATGTCTTTTACTTCATCAGCATCTAGAAGGACACCAGCTCCACTATCAAAAGCAAGCGTACAGTTTTCAGCTTTTCTTGTATCTCTCACAATATTTATTAATTTTTGATAGATTTCTTGAGTTGCTGCTATTTCTTTTTGTCTTGCATTTTGTTCAAAATTCATTTGTGCTTTTTGATATTCTTGAAGTTTTCCTTGGAATTGTTTTTGAAGTTTATCTTTATCTTCTGCGCCAAGAACAGCTTCTTGAGCTTTATATTTTTCTTCAAGACCTTTTAATTCATTTTGTTTTACTCTCAAAGCCTCACGATCTTTGTCAATATCTACTTGAATTTTTTGTCTTGCAGCTTCACCTTCATTGGTTTTCAAAATAGCTGCTTGTACATTTACGACACAAATTTTTAACTTTCCAGCTGCTGAAGAAGCTGCTGCTTTGGATTCGTTAGCCATAGAAGCTTGCGAAGAAAGACTTTGCATTAAAAGAGTCGTTGTTACCAATACTAATATATTTTTAAATTTTATAACCATTTTTAAAATCCTCCATTTTTTTCTTGAAACATATTATTACATATTATTAAAGCTGTCAGACCCAATTGAGAAAATAAAGTGTGCTTGCCCTAATTTTCCATTTTGTTCTACTGGGAAAGCCCATTCAAACCTAAATGGGGCAATAGGTGTAGTCCAACGGAAACCGAAACCTACGTCATACTTTATTTTGTCTGCCGAGAAACTATCATAATCATCTAATACAGTTCCCGCTTCTGCAAAAGCCACAAACCTGAGCCCTGCTTGCGGAATAACAGGAATAAAATACTCGACTGTTGAGTAGAAGCTTCTGTTACCACCTGAATCTAAATTAACAGTTTGACCTGTTAAATTTGAGAGTGTTATTGATTCTGTAGGAGATATGGTTTCTCCAGCATTTGAATAGCCTTTCATATAATATGCGTTACCCAGTTTTAATCTTTCCCATAATGGAACTGGTTCATCTTCATAAATTTGATAAACAAAACGCGGTTGAAAAGCTAGTCTAAAATTTGTCCTGAAATTATCTGAGAAATTTACAGGAATATATCCTGATAATAGAGCTGAACTCGTACCAAAAGAATATTGACCAAAGTAGCCCTTAAATGCGATAGCATTCGTACCAGACAAAAAGATTCCTGAAGTTGGATTGAGATAGTTATCTGTTGCATCATAAGTAAGATTTTGAATTACTTTTTCAGTTGATCCTGAAGCATTAAATTTCCCAGTTAATGGGGAAGTAGGGTCTGTTGTAGTATTGGCTAAAGAATAGCCTAGGTTAAATCTAAGATTTTCAATTATTTCTCGTCCAACAGTTAATGTTCCTGAAATAACATTTTGTGTTATATAGATTTTATTTATTGCTGAGCTGGAAGTTAATGAAGAAACATTGTGGGAGTAATTTCCACCAATATTATAACTCCAGGGACTATCATAAATACTTGGGTTTCCAAAGTTTAGTCCTATAGCATAATTGAATTGACTGCTATCTTGTTGATTAGGGCTAATTTGTCCATTAACACCTATATTATAAGCCTTTCCAAGTAAGTTGGGCTCTTGGTATTGAAGCTGGCCAAAAAAAGAAATTCCTGAACCCGACATATCTGGTGATGCACCTAGTGATGCTGAGATTTTTCCAGTGGGTTTTTCCTTGATTATAATTTTTAAGTCCATAGCATGATTTTGTTCATCAGGCTCTTGAACTATTTGAACAGTCTCAAAAAATCCTAATCGTTCAATATTTTGTTTACTTTTTTCTAATTTAGTTGCACCAAATAATTCGCCTTCAGTTACTTTTAAAGCTCTTCTGATGACGTTATCTCTTGTTTTTACATTTCCTTCAACATTAAATTTTCTAAAATAGGCTTTTTCACCTTTAGTAATGTTGTAAGTAATATCGTAAATTCTTTTCACACGGTCTATATTAAAAGTAGGATAAACATAGGCAAAAGCGTAACCTTTGTCACCATAAATTACTTTTAGATTTTTCATGTCATTATTAAATTTAGATATTCTGTATATTTTACCTTCTTTTAAAGATAATTGTTCTTTTATTTCTTCTTCGGTTAAAATTAAATCACCAGTAATTGTTATTTTACCAATGTTAAAACGTTCACCTTCTTCAATAAAAAAAGATACTGCAATATCTTTTCTATTTCTGTCTAATTTAGAAATAGGAGAAGCAACTGTTGCTTCAGCATAACCGTTGTCTCTGTAATAATATGTTAAGTTTTGTTGATCAGCTGCAATAAATTCATCTTTATAAAGACCAGCTCCTGTAATAATTGATAACCAAGAGTATGGTCTTGTTGCCATAAATCCTTGTAACTCTGAATCATTAAAATATTCATTTCCTAGGATATCAACTTTTCTAACTTGAATTGGTCTATTTTCTTTTACCTGAAACACAACATTGACAGAACCTTGTTCTGTAAGTTCTAAGCTGTATGTAGGTTTTGATAAATAGTAGCCTTTTTCAGTATAAGCTTGTTCAATTGTGCGTAAGTCTTGTGATAATTTTTTTTCATCAACTATAGTATATTTTTTTGTAAGAATTTTTTCTTTCAAAGATGATGCAGAAACTACATCAAAACCTTCATAAATAATATCATTTACAGTTGGCTTTTCGACTACAGATACAATTAATTCGTTATTTGTTCCCTTATCAAATTTTACATCTTGAAAATAACTGCTGCCAAAAATATTTTTTATATCTGTAGCAACAATAGTAGGTGATAATTTTGTTCCCTCTTTTATTGCCATTAAATTTAAAATGGCTTCATTAGTAACTGTCTTATTCCCTTTAATGACTATTTTTGTAACCGTTTGGCTCCATTGAGCTGAAACGGGAGCCGCTGGTTGAGCATGAGAATTCATGGCAAGAAGACTAGCCATGCTAAATAAGCTGTAAACTGCTTTATTCTTTGAAAAGTGTATTTTAAAACCTGGCATTTTGGAATTACTCACATAAGCATAGCTGAAAAAGTTATCAACAAATTTGCACTATTCACCATTTGAAGGATTTTGGCAAATATCTGTTCCCATGAGATGATTTAAGATATCTTTTAAGATTGACTTTTATCATCAGAAAGAACGATACCGTCTCTAAGCCTGATTCTTCTTGGCAAAGAATCAGCGAACTCGTTATTATGTGTTACCACTAAAATTGTAGAGTGATATTTTTTGTTGATTTCTTTGAATAAATCATGAATTAAATAGGCATTTTTAGAATCCAAATTTCCTGAGGGTTCATCAGCTAACACAAGAACGGGATCGTTAATTAATGCTCTGGCTATAGCAACTCTTTGTTGTTCTCCACCACTTAGTTGACTGGGATAATGTTTTATTCTTTTTGTTAAACCTACAGTTTCTAATAAGTTTTCAGCCTTCTCTTTTACAATTTTATTTTTATATCCAGCAATAAGTCCTGGCATCATAACATTTTCTAAAGAATTAAACTCAGGTAGAAGATTGTTATGTTGAAATATAAATCCAATGTGTAAATTTCGAAATGAGCTAACAAGTTTATCATTCTTATTAAAAGGGTTTTTGTTATCAACAAATATTTCACCGCTGGAAGGAGAATCTAGGGTTCCTAATATATGAAGGAGTGTGCTTTTACCAGATCCACTTTCCCCAGTGACAGCTACAATTTCGCCTTTATTTATTGTAAAATTAACACCGTTTAAAGCATTAATTTCTTGTTCACCAAGTTGATATACTTTCTTTAATTGTTTTACTTCTACTGCTAGCACATTTTCTCCAATTTAATTTCTAACTGATAATATTTCAATTATATCTAGATTTTTAACCTCAATTGCTGGCCATACTGCAGCTAACATTGCTAAAAAAATACTTCCTAGAGAGATAAAAATAAGATCAAAATAATTCACTAGAATAGGTAAAGGTTTAGATGAATATGAATGTGTTATAAATGGAATTTGATAATTGTGAATAAGATATAAACATATTCCACCGAAAATAAGTCCTATTATAACACCAGTAAGACCAATAATAAATCCTTGCCACAAAAGTAGTTTACTAAGATCTAGTTGTTCAAAACCCATACTTCTAAGAATTGCAAATTCGCTTGATTTTCTTCGCACTGAAAGCAATAAAGAAATGGAAATACTGAAGCACCCTACTAAAATAATCATGCTCATTACAAAGCTCATTCCCCATTTTTCTAAGGTTAGAACCTTTAAAAAAGCACTATTTGATTCTGTCCAAGGAATAGCATGTAATCCTAACGAATTTAATTTTTCATCTAATTTTACGGCGAATTTTTCAGCATCTAATGGGTTTTTTATTTTTATTTGAATCCCTTTCCAAGTATTTGGAGTCTGGAAAAAAATATTTGCAACATCAATTGATGAAAAAATAATTTTCTGATTTAAAGCTAAATTCTTAAGATTTATATTTGCTCCTACAACAACAGGGAATTGTACTGGTGAAAGACCTCCAGGGCCATCATCTGGTTGAGTTGAGACAAGTGTTAAACTATCACCGACATTAAGACCTAATTGATTCATCAAATCATAGCTTAAAATGACAGTGGGAAAATCAGCAGATTTATAAATATTTTGTGCTTTAAGCTTTTTGTTAAGAATATCTAGACTACTATTTTTTGATAAGTATTTTTCAATACCAAGAGTAAGAGGTGCTTTTTCAGGGGATATTCCTTCTAATCTTGCCATTTGTCCCTTATTGCCCGCCTGGATAATTACATCACCACTTTGATAGGGCGCAGTAGAAAGAATATCAGTAGAAAAAGATTCTATCTTAGAAAGCAGCAGAGGATCTATTGGAATGAGATCATTTTTGTTTTTTGAAACAATTTCTATATGTGCATTTAAATTGAAAAGATTGCTTTTAATATCTTTGACAAATCCTCCCATCACGCTTAAAACTACTGTAAAAGCAAAAACTCCAATTGCAACACCAGTAACAGGTAATAATACGCCTATCGAAGAAGCATTTTTCTTAGTTCTGCTAGCCCAAGAAGAAAAAAGGTAGCGATATAAAAGAAATCGAATTGCTTTAGCTTTTGTTTGCATTTATGAGTCCCAATTCAAAACTTGAGTCATGGCTCTGAGAGTTTCACTAAATAAAAAAGTCACAATAATTGTTTACAAGGATAAGTAATTGTGTACAAGAAGGTGGGGATAAAAATAGAAAATATTTTATTTACTGTTTATTGCCTAACGATATTATTAAATTTGTAAGTAATTGTAAATAGAAATAAAGAAAGAATCAATATGTCGTTTGTTTATCCAAATCAGTTGCATATAAGAACTGCATTTAATAAAAAATTAGTAACACAATCGGGTGCAAAATTATTTGGTGTACCTGAAGAAACGTTCTCTAATTGGCGTTGGCAAATGAAATATCAAATTCAATCTGGCGAAGATTTCCCTGGGATTATTCATTTTTCTTCTGAAGAAAAAAAAGCATTTTTGGAATTAAAAAATGTTTTTCATGCTGGAATTAGCCCTTATTCAATATCGTTGATTGATTTTGTGAATCAAAATGATCCCGTTCGATTGCAATTAGTTCCCAAATTAGAAGAATTAAAAGATAATTATGGAGTGTTGGATCCTCTTAAAGAGGTCAATAATTCTCCTGTAAAAGAAGTCGTCCATGTTTATAAGGACAGAATAGCATGGTGTGTTGCCCAGCTTTGTCCCGTTTACTGTCGTTACTGCTTTCGAAAACGTCGAGATGGCGAAGAAGGATTGCATTTTAATCCAAAAATAATTGAAAAAGGTTTAGATTATATTTCTGGCAATAAGAATATTCGTGATGTGTTAATTACGGGTGGAGATCCATTTATAGCACATGATGGAACCATAGAAAATTTATTAAAAAAGCTTAGAGAAATTCCTCATGTTGAAATTATTCGGTTTGGTACTAGAACACCAGTTTCGTTACCTTATAGAATAACTCAAGAGTTTGCCGAGATGCTAGCAAAATATCATCCAATTTGGATAAATACACATTTTAATAGTGCACAAGAATTAACTCCAGAAGCAGCCTCTGCAATAGATACTTTGCTAAAAAATGGTATCCCTGTTGGAAATCAATCTGTCTTTTTAAAAAATATTAATGATGATGTCATAAAAATGCGTGAGCTAGTAAATGGTTTGGTCAATATGCGAGTTCGGCCTTACTATATTTATCATCCACAAATAGTTGGTGGGACAGAGCATTTAAGAATACCTATTGAAAAAGGTTTAGATATCATGCGTCAATTAAGGGGAAGTACAACTGGCTTTGCAAATCCTCAATATGTGCTCGATACTCCAAGTGGAAAAATACCTTTATCTCCAAACCATCTCATTGCGCGCGATGGTGATTATGTAATATTAAAGCAGTTAAACAATGAGCCATGGGCTGAACCAAGTCCGTTGGAAGAATATGTTCCGCAAATTCGGTTAGAAGAAAAACCTTTTCCTCACGCCCAAAGAATTTAAATTACATAAAAAAAGTTTAATAAGTTTTTGATTTTCTTTTATAAATTTCTTCAATCTTGTAGAAAATAGAATCCTGTATTATGAACAGCATTTGATAGCGATACAAGGAGTTTTATTTTCAAGGGAGAAATGTATGTATAAACTTTCTTTAAAAATGCCCAATAATGAGATGATAATTAATCCAAGAGAAATTGATTCAGAATGGGAAAAATATTCAATTGCGTTAAATAAAGTACCGAAACAATTTGATGTTCCAATGATTATTAATGGCAAAAAAGTTTATGCACAGAATAAATTAAAAAATTTCAATCCATCAAGTGGAGAGCAAATTGGAACCTTACAACAAGCAGATTCTCAACATGCTAAATTAGCTATTGAAGCTGCATTAAATGCAAAAGAAGCCTGGGCGAAATTGTCACCAGCATCAAGAATTCAAAAATTTAGAGATCTCGAAAATGTTTTGTTAAAATGGAAATATGAACTTTGCGCAACATCCACCGTTGAATGTGGTTACAATAGTTATGAAACATATGTTGAATGGGCAGAATTAATGGATTTTGTCCGTTTTAATAATTACTTTTACTCAGAGCTTTTAGCTGAAGAATTAGGTGACGGTTGGGGAGAAACAAACCAACTTCAATTACGACCTTTAAAAGGATTTACTTGCGCAGTGACTCCTTTTAATTTCCCACAAGCAATAGGATATCATCTTCCTTTAGTAATGGCTCTTACTGGAAATACTGTTATTTGGAAACCTTCCGATGATGCTGTATTTAGTGGATATCTTTTAATGCTTGCTTTAGATGAAGCTGGTTTTCCTCCGGGTGTGATAAACATGATCACTGGTGATGGAAAACCATGTTTGCCAAGCATTTTAACTCACCCAGAATTAAGTGCTGTAAATTTCACAGGTAGCTTTGCAACGGCAAGAATTTTTGGAAATTATTTATTTAATACTGAATATTCACGTATGAATTTTCCAAGATTTGTTGCTGAAACTGGTGGAAAAGATTTTCTTGTAGCAGATAAAAATATTGATGTGGTTGATACAGCACGGTGTATTATTCAAGGTGCATTTGGAAGAACAGGACAAAAATGTTCAGCAAACAGTGTAGCTTTAATTGATGAAAAAATTTGGCCAGAACTAAAAAATGTGTTGTTGGTTGAAACTAAAGCTTTAAAAGTTTGTAATCCAATTGAAAGATCCTGTGATGTTGGACCTGTTATTAACGAAAGACAGTTTGATAAAATTACTGCATTTATTGATCGTGCAAAAAAAGATTCAAACTGCAAAATTATTGCTGGTGGTAATTATAACAAAGAAAAAGGATTTTATATTGATCCAACAATAATTGAAGTATATGTTGATAAACATGAATTATTAAGTGAAGAAATATTTGGACCTGTTATTGCAATTAAAACTTTTAAACAATTTTCTGAAGTAGAACCAATTATTTCACAGCATAATTATCGATTAACTGGCAGTGTAATTAGTTTAGATGAAACATTTTTAGAAAAAGCAATTCCAGTTTTAAGTCAACTTGCTGGTAATTTTTATGTAAATAGAAAAACAACTGGCGCTATTGTTAACATGCAACCGTTTGGTGGTGATGGTGCAAGCGGTACAAATGGCAAAGCTGGTGGCAAATGGTATCTATTAAATTTTGTTTCACAAGGAACTATTACGAGAAGAAATGTACGTACTACAACACAATCAGCATTAGACAAATTCACGAAATTTTAAGCTATACCAAAATATTCTTAATTAAATGTAAATTGCTATAATCAATAAAATAAAATATAGATATTGTAATTATAACAAATTGACATATTATTTTTTTGATATTACAAAAATATTACAAAACTAGTTTTGTTTGTTGTAATTAATTAAAAATATAATAAATCTTATTTAACTAATTAAAATTATAAATATAAATCATGTTTTAAGGAACATCATAATGAAGAAAAATCTTATTTATGTATTTACATTTATTTTGTCTTATACTCAACAAAGTTATTCAAAATTAGAAAAAAATACTAGTGATGAAAATGCTCAATCTATTTTAGGTGAAGAAGATATTCCTAATCTAAGTCTATCAAGAAGATTTATACCAAATTTAGTATACAGAGCTTCTATAACAACTCCTGCACAAATTGCAATAAATGGTGGAATACCTTCAAATCCATTGGGGAATGCTGATTTATCTGATTACATTGGGCGTCATTATCAATTTTTAACTAATTTAGTTCCACCATTAAATTATTCATATTCAGAGTATGCTTTTCCTGTTGGAAGTAATACAAGTGAGCGTTTAATAAGCGAGTTTCAGATTGATCCAAATTATTTACAATCAATTCCAAATTTTTCATATCCTGCTGTTGATTACTTCAATTACTATAATGCAATTAATTTTTCTTCGAGAAATCTTGCACATCATGCTTTTACGGCAACTTATTCAAATCCAGCCTTAGCATTAAGAGATGCATTTTATTTTATTACTGCTTATAGTAATAATTATTTATATCGTCCTGCGATTATGACAATATACTTATATGCAATTATACCTGATCGAAATTTTGTTAGCGTAACTGAAACATATCGTAATGAAGTTGAAAGATTAAGAAATGACCCAGAAAGAAGGAACGAGTTTGAACATTTAATTCATTTAAATGACTTATATACCCAAGAGGATCAATATTTAGCATTTGGCAGAATTCCAACCAATCAAATTGCATTTGTAGATTCTTACTATTTTGATCACATGAACAGAACATATAGATATCGTTACTTAGATGGCTCAGGTCATATTAATCGTGAGCGTTTTGAGGCATTTAGTAGTAGAGAGGCCAGTTTGTATGAAGGTAACTATCCAATTGGTACTATTCCAAGATTAATACCGAGGCAAGTAGTTAGTGAAGCAGCTTCAGTTTGTTATATAAATAATCCAATTCACCCTGCTAATGAAACAGCTGAACGCCAACGTAGAGATGCTAACTTTACTATGGCAAAGAAAAATTTTGTGACTAATACTTTATGTAGAAATGATCAATTGATAGATTTTCAAAAAGAGTTCAATGAAAAAGCAACTAAAATTTTACTAAAAGATGATAAAGGAAAAAAATATTGTTTAGATTTACATAATTATTATTTATCATTTAATGAAAATTGTAAAGATTCTACTAAATGGCTATATTCATCAGCTGGGCAATTAATTACAGGAGTATTTGATGGTAAAAATCAACAAATATATTGCTTAAGTAATCCAGAATCAAACGATTATTATCCTAAAAGTCCACGTATGAAAATTTGTGATTTAAATAAAAAAGAACAGCAATGGAATATGAATCAAAATGATGAAAATAGATATTTTTTCAATTCTGCTTTAGGAGAAAATTTAAACTTAAATTTTAGTGATAATTATATTTATATATCTAAAAATTCTGCAAATTATAATATTATAAATTATAAAGAAATTTCTGAAAAAATAAGTCCCGTTTATAATCAGTTTAGTTTTTCAATAAATTTAATAGATGAACCTAATAAAGGAATTTATCCTTCTTTTTATGGAAAACTAAAATTGTATGATACGGATTATCTTTCAAGTAATAATTATTTGACTTACTATAATGCGCATAATAAAGCCATATTTTCTAACAACGGATATTCTAATAAAGTTGGTCCACAAGTATGTTATACTTCACTTTTAATTCAAAATGGAGGAAGTAGTTGGGACTATGCTGAAAATCAATATTGTTCGACAATTTCCAATTTAGAGGATAAATTTAAGTGGGATTTTAAAATGAAAGAAAATGAATTATATATTTATGATTTTGGCGATAATACTTTACGTTATTCGAAAAATAGAAATTATTTTTATGTAGGTGGAAAAAATTGGTATGATAGCTCCTTAAATTATACTGCCCCAAAATATGATAGTTTTCATAAAAAAAGTAATTTAAGTCAGATTTTTTCTATTCCAGAATTAAATTTAAAAAAATAAATGATAAAATTTAAGATAATTATAAGGAAAATTTATTTGGAGAATTGTCTCCTTGGTCTGAATCATATGTCAGAAGTATATTAGAACAAAGGAACGAAAAAAATTAAAAGATATAGAAGTAGAAATGTTCGAAAAATTTCGAATGAACTGCGGTGAAGATGAGGATGTTATCCAAGGCAATAAATCAGCTCCAAAATGTTACACTGAAAACTTCCGTCCCTACAGTTGTAATTGGTTTGCTCAAAATATTTTACCACATTTAAATTTGAATCAATTTGACATTTAGCTCAAATATAACTCATCACATAGAGTTATAACAGTTGATAATTTACAAGAATCAGCTATTTGGGCTGGAACTCCTTTATATTTTGTTAAGTATTCAAAAGATAAAACTTGCTCATTCGTTTTATAAGGAAGTTAGTTTATGGCTTGTGTAACTACTGCTAAATTAGAAAGTTTTGATGATAAAATTATTGAAATGTATAGAAAAAGTGCGAAAGAATATAAACTAAGTGTTATAACTAAAACAGAATCATCTATTTACTCACTTTTTTTAATACCATATAGAAAATATAATGGAAAAGCAATTTTAATAAATTCCAAATATCTTATAATAATTCAGAAAAATTTCCTATGAAACCTATTCAAAAACAAATTTTTTTAAAGTATTTGGCATTTAGTTACTCTAGTTTATATCAAAGGATATATTATGCTTTATATTGGAAAATTAAATTTTGATAATATTCAATATTTTTCATTCATATATCATAATATTTGGAGATTGCGACCAAGCAATAATAGCTATCGTTTGGTTATATAATATTCAATTAATAATTCATATAAAACAAGTAATTTTAGGAGTTTAATTTTTTAAACTAGTAGATTTGTATAAATATTAAAAATATTTTTATTGAATTTTTATGGTGTAAATATATTTAGGTACTTTATTTAATAATAAAGTACTATTATTTTTAATATAAGTTACTAAAAATTAATATTCATCGAAAAATTATAGAATTGATTTTTAATAACTTACCAATAATTATCTTATTATATTTTTCTCTTCCTTCTGTAAATACTGTTGATTTTATGATATTCAAATAAGATTGTTGATTATAATAGAAGAGGTGTTTCAATGTATAAATTCAGTTTAACTAAAATTTTATTATTTTCTGTGGCTATAAATTCAGTATTTATTAAGAAATCTGTTGCGGCATATAATACAAATAACTTTGAAAGATTTCTAAGAACAAAAAATAGAAATGTTCCTTTTAAAATGATTTATGATTGGAATATAATTACTGGATCAATTTTATATTCAAGTATTGCCAAGTCATTCAATGGAAACATGTATGTAGGATCTTTTGATCAAAAGCTTTATGCATTTGACAATAAAGGTAGCATTTTATGGAATTTTTATACTGAAGGAGCTATATACTCTTCTCCTTTTGTCGATAAAAATGGTATTATTTATTTTGGTTCAACGGATAAAAAATTATATGCTATTTATCCTAACGGTAAAAAGAAATGGGAATTTTTAACAAATGGCGATATATACTCCAGTCCAATAGTTGATCAATATGGTACCGTTTATGTTGGTTCTAATGATGGAAACCTTTATGCAGTTAGTGATAATGGTATTAAAAAATGGGAATTTAAAACAAATGCACCCATTTATTCAGCTAGTCCAAGTATAGATAAATTGGGAAATATTTATATTGGCTCTAATGATAATAAGTTATATTCAATTAACAAAAATGGGGTTAAGAATTGGGAATTTGAGACAGAAGGATTTGTTTATTCATCACCTGACTTTGCAAAAGATGGAACAATTTATTTTGGATCATATGATTCTAATATTTATGCTTTAAATCCTAATGGAACAAAAAAATGGCAATATAAAACTGGAAGAATGATTTATTCTAGCCCTAAAGTTGACCAAAATGGAACAATTTATATTGGTTCATATGATCATAAGTTATATGCTATGAATCCAGATGGAACAAAAAAATGGGATTTTGAGTGTGGTGGAACAGTTTATTCAAAACCTCAGATAAATAGATTTGGGAACATTTTAATAGGATCTTTTGATTACAAAGTTTATGAAATTTCCCCTGAAGGGAAATTAATCTGGAATTATAAAATAGGAGGGCCAATCTATTCAAATATTTTAACCGGAGAAAATGATGCTTTTTATGTAAGTGGTTTTGATCATAAAATATATGCTTTTAAGAAAAAATATGATCTTTTACCCTCTATTGATTAAAGAGTCTATTTTAATTTCAGCTTTATGAATAATTCCTTGAATAATATTTACTTCTTTAGTTGTTAATTTTTTTTCAGCTACTAATTTAGAAAAAACGCTTTTTCTTTTTTTATCATTTCCATTTTTAATATAGTTTATTTTTTGTAAAAAATTCATTATATTATCTTTTAATATTTCAACATGTTCTGACTTTGCTAATGTTTTATATCTCAAATTTGATGGATTACTATTTCCATCTGAATAAAGAAACTTACTCACTTCATAAAGTATAATCATAACGGCCTGAGCCAGATTTAAAGACTGTGAAGATCCAAAAGTTGGAATGGTAAGAATATGATTGCATAAGTCAATTTCAGAATTTGTTAAACCCGAAGATTCTCTACCGAAAACAAAAGTGTAATCATTACTAGTTTCTAAAAGATTTTTTAATGTCCAGGCAGAGTGAAGATATTTATGATGTCCCCTAATTCTATTTGTAGTTCCAATAATAAAATTTTTATCAGAAACGGCTTCTTGAAGGGATTTATATACTTTTGCATTTAAAAGTATTTCATGAGAATGCATTGCAAGAGACATGGCGCTATCATGACCATGCTGTAAATATTCACAGGGATTGACTAATCTTAATTCTGATACCCCCATATTATTCATTGCTCTAGCCACAGCACCAATATTTCTGGGATGTTCTGGACAAACTAAAATGATACAAATGCTTTTCTGACTCATGCTTTACTTTTTATTTAGAAGGGTTGAAATTTCAAAATATTCCATAAAAAATTGACTTTTAAATTGTAATATACTTTGAATTTTTGGCATAATTCCTTTTTTTAAATATATATACTGTAAATACTTAATAACAGCGGATATATATTTTTTTTCAAAAGAAAAATTTTTCACTTGTTTAACAACTTCCGTAGAATTAATACTTGGTGTTTTATTTTGACTAGTATATTCGATCATTTTGTAAAGAGTTTCTTTTAATAAAGGATCTTTAATAAAAACTGATAAATTGATAAATATACCATAAGCTAAACATTGTGAAATATTATGTAAGCTAACTAAAATTTCAAAAAATATAAAATCTGTTATTTCAATTTCTGTTTCGCTTGGAATGTGATCTTTTAAATGGATTGCTTTCAGAAATAAGGAACAAATCTTTTTATCTTCTGTTTTTAATGGCCATTGGTCAAAATGGTGGAGCATTAATTCATAATTTTTTATATTAATTTCATTAATATAAAGGAAAGTTTTTAAAAAATTAAAAAAAGGATATGGAGTATCAATTTTTATTTTACCTGTATTAATTATGTTTTTTATTATGCTTTTATTTGAATTTGAAGAGTCCTTTATATACTTGGGGAAAAATACTAAGCTAATATCCAATATTTTGTTTATATTTTCAAAGAAAAAGAAAAAACGACCAAGTTTTATTTTTTCAAACTCAAGTAATATTCTTTCTTTACTCAGTAAATAGATTCCATCTGACTTTCGTTTCCCAGCAAGAACGCATTCATCAGATATTTCAAAGTGTAAATTTGCTGCAAATCTACACATTCTAATAATTCTTAATGCATCTTCATGCAGACGACTATCGGCATCACCAACACATTTAATTACTTTCTGCTTTATATCATGCAATCCATGATGAGGATCAATAATTTTATTTTTTATGGGATCAAAGTACAAACAATTAATTGTAAAATCTCTTCTGTTTGCGTCCTCTTCAAATGTCCCTTTTGTTACATTTGAGGGTCTTCTCCTATCTAAATATTCACCTTCCTTTCGAAAGGTAGTTACTTCAAAGGAAATATCGTTATGTTGGACAAGACAAACTCCAAAGGATTCGCCAACAAACCTGCTATTCTCAAAAAGTTGTTTAATTTCTGCTGGAAGTGCTGAAGTAGCAATATCAAGATCTTTGGGGATTGAATTTGGTTTAATGACGAGGTCTCTAACAGCTCCTCCAACAATATAAGCCTCATACCCGTTTTTTTGGAGAATAGAACAAATCTGTTTAGCAGATACAAATATTCTTGATTTGCGGACATTTGAGTATGGAGAAAACTCCTTATTTTTAAAAAGCACTTTATGTTTCACAAATTTTCCGTTATGCAGGTTGATTGGCTATGATGCCTCATAGATTAGCCCTTTTTAGCCTCAACGATTATTTAAGGATCACGGCATCTAGAATAGCATTTAGCATATTTTAAAAGATAGAAACAGGACCATTCAAAAATGACTTTAAGAACATATACCCGTCTTGTAGCTTTGGTAGGACGCCCTAATGTAGGAAAAAGTTCCTTATTTAACCGTATTATACGTGAGCGGAAAAGCTTAGTGCACAATGAGCCAGGGGTTACCCGTGATCGCATTTTTGGCAGAGCCGAACACAATGGAGAGCTTTTTTATCTTTGTGATACGGGTGGTTTTGAACCAACATCAAAAGATAACATTAAAATACAATTGGTTGAACAAGCAGAACTGGCTATCGAAGAAGCTGAAACAGTTATTTTTGTTGTTGATGGACGTGAAGGAATTCATCCCGTTGACTCTGAACTTATCAGAAGACTGCGAAAATCAGAAAAAAACTTTATTGTTTGTGTAAACAAATGTGATTTACCTAAGGACGATATTTTTATTGAAGAATTTAGAAAATTAGGTGTTTCTAAAATTTTTCCTGTAAGTGCGGAACATAATAGAGGAATGGGGCAATTACTAGATGCTGCTACAGAAATCTTTGCAAATTCTAGTAAAATTAAAGAAAATGACTCTGAGAATCCTCCTATAAAACTGTCTATTATAGGCCGCCCAAATGTGGGTAAATCTTCAATTTTAAACAGACTTGTTGGTGAAACTCGTTCTATTGTTGATGATAGGCCTGGTACCACGCGGGATACGGTAGATGCTTTTTTAAAGTACCATGGCAGAGAATTACAAGTTATTGATACAGCAGGTATTCGCCGCAAAAGTCGAATGGCAGATAAATTGGAACGTTTTTCGGCTTTTAGAAGTGTTTCTTGTTTGGAAGAATCTGATGTTTCTGTCTTAGTGATTAATGCAGAAGATGGAGCGACTGATGGTGACGCTCGAGTTGCGGGTTATGCTTTTGAATTGCGTAAACCAATTTTAATTGTTGTAAATAAATGGGATCTTATTAAAGATAAAAATTCAAAGACTGTAAATGATTTTACTGAAAAATTGCACTTAGATTTAAGATATTTAAGGTATGCACCAGTAGTATTTGTTAGTGCTCTCGAAAATTTAAGAGTTAGTAAATTAATACCACTATGTTTAGATTTATATGATCAAAGTAATAAAAGAAATTCAACTTCCCAAGTTAATAACGTACTAAAAGAAGTTTTATTAAAACACACACCACCTATGGTAAAAAATAAATCAAAAAGAATTAAATTCTTTTATGCAACTCAAGTTGGTACTTTACCACCGAGATTTATTATTTTCTGTTCACACCCACAAGATTTACATTTTAGTTATAAGAGATACTTTGAAAATGCTTTTAGAGAAGCATTTGGCTATAAAAATATTCCAATATCAATAATATTTAGGGAAAGATCTCGTTCTCCACTAGATGAAAAAGGGGAACGTGTTAAAACAAATAAAGGAGCTCGTTTCTTAAAAGATCGTAACTATGATGATGATATAAGATCTTTAACAAATGATGATATGAAATCTTTAGATGGTTCTGAAATAGAATTTTTTGATGATGATTTAGAGGAATAAGAATGAGTTCTGAAATGTCTAGCACTAAAAATTTTGAAGGGCGTTGGGGACATTTATATAAATTATGGAATAACATTGTCAATCAAGACTCTTTACCACAAATTGATAGATGGTTGTCACAAGAATTTGCAAAGAATTCAAAGTATGGAAGTAAAGATAGGCGTTGGTATAGTGAAGGAATATTTGCCGCTATTCGTTATGGTTATTTTGCATTATTTGCAGAAGAATATTCTAAAAATATAAAAAAAAATAGTTCTTTAGAAATGAAAGATTTTCTTTCATATTTTAAAGAAAGGTATTCGCAAGATGTTAATATAATAAAAGCTTTTTCCACTATTAATACTGAAAGTTTTTTCTTGTGGATAAGGTTTCGTTATTTTTCAGCCAAAGAAGTTCCTGATAATACTAGTTTTAAAATTCCAGAAGATTTATATACTGAAGAAAAAAAAATTTATAATTCCTTAATCAACAGTCTTGAAAATAATAATAATTTAGAATCTAAAATGATTTTTTATAGTGTTCCCTTATATTATTATGAACATTTTAATAATAGATTTAATTATTCAAATTGGAATGCTGAAAAACAAAATATTTTATTTCAATCTTTAGAATCAAGACCTCCTATGTGGATTAGATTAAATAATCCTTCTGAAACAGAAAATGTTTTAAATGAATTACGACAAGAAGGTTACAAAGCATCAATCCATCAGCCAGGTATTATTATGCTTCAGGAAGTTAAAGGTGGAGTGTTTGCATTAAAGTCTTTTAGAAATGGATTATTTGAAATTCAAGATCTTGCAAGCCAGCAAATTGGCCAAAATATTCAAGTTAAAAATGGACAATTTGTTTGGGATTCTTGTGCTGGTGGTGGAGGTAAAACACAACAAATTGCTAGTTATTTAAACAATAAAGGTGTGATATATGCCTCTGATATTAGAGAATATAAGTTAGAAGAGTTAAAAAAGAGAGCAAAAAAAAGCGGTTTTTTTAATATTCGTTGTATCAAGTGGGAAGGTAACACACTTCCTAAATTTGCAAAAGAAATTGAAAATAAAAATGGATTTGACTGGGTATTAGTCGATGCCCCTTGTTCCTCTTCTGGAACTTGGCGAAGAAATCCTGATTCTAAATATAGGATAACACAAAATAGTATTGAAGAACTAAGTAAACTACAGTTGAATATTTTACAAAATGCAAGTTTAGGAGTAAGAGAAACTGGTTACCTTGTATATTCCACTTGTAGTTGGATTTATGAAGAGAATGAAAAAATAATTGAAAAATTTCTAAAACAAAATACTAATTTTATTTTTAAAGATCAAAAAATGTTAGGTTCTCCTTTCGAAAACTCTGATACTATGTTTGTAGGAATACTTCAGCGGACATATTAAATTTTCAAATCAAAATTACAAAATTTATTTTTTAGATATCTTGAATGAATTTGTAGTTTTATGGTATATAAACCATAAGAGGGTTTGATTATGCTTCATAACTTTAGGGCAGTTGCCAATTTTTTTATTGACAAAGCAAAAAGTGAAAACAAATTACTTTCACATATGCAAATACAAAAGTTACTCTATTTCGCCCATGGTATTTATCTAGCTATTTATAAATCTCCACTTATTGATAAAACCTTTCAAGCATGGAAACATGGCCCGGTTATTCCCGAACTATATTTTGATCTATCTCCCTTTGGGTCTCATGGCATTAAAAAAAAGTTAACAGAAGTAAAAAACTCCACCGGAAAATCTAAAATTTGTGAACCTTCTGTCAATTCGAAGGATCAAAATCTATTAGAACTTTTAAATTTTATATGGGAACAATTTGGAGGGTATGATGGATTAAAACTCTCCTATTTAACCCATGTAAAAGATTCGCCATGGGATAAGAACTATGATCCAAATTACAGAAATAAAATGATACCAAATGAAGAAATTTTCGAATATTTTAAAGATAAGGTAAAAAGAACTTGATAGGTATCCGTTTAGAGCCCAGTATTTTTGGTGAGACCCATTCTCTTTCTGATAAAATTGATTCTACTGAACTAAAAGATATTGAATTAGATCCTACAAAGGCAGATTTTGTAACTCCGGAGTGTCAGGATATCTTTAATAGTGCACAGAGTGTTATAACTCGACAAAGTTTAGAGCGAGAACAGGATGTACTGGCCTTAAAAAAGAAAAAACTAGAGTTAAATGCGCGTTTAAGATTAGAAAAGAAAATTACCACAATTATTATTTTTTATTACCTTGTTGTGGCCTTAATTTTAATAAGTCATATCATATTAACTGCATTAAAATTTATTGTAGTGAGTGACAGTGTTATTATTACTCTACTTACCGTCACTTTTGTAAATACAATAGGATTGTTGCTGATTATCGTTAAATACTATTTTCCTAATATCAACCAACCTGAAAAATAATGGAAAAAGTTTAAGTCGAAAAACAGGTTTTAACCGTTAGGAAATTCTAGTGCATGGTCATTCCGCCATCTACAGCAAGCGTTTGGCCAGTTATATAGCTTGATGCTTGACTAGCTAGAAAAATGACTGCTTTTGCAACTTCAATAGGATCACCCACCTTTTCTGATGGAATTTTTTCCTCTATTTTCTTTATTACATCTGAGCCTAGGGTACTTGTCATATCGGTAGTAAAGTATCCTGGTGCTAATGCATTTATCTGGATATTTCTTCCAGCGAGTTCTAAAGCAAGAGCTTTTGTTAGCCCTATTACACCTGCTTTGCTAGCGGCATATGCTGTTTGCCCTGCATTTCCAGTAAGGCCTACAACTGAAGAGATATTAATGATTTTTCCTGATCTTTTGCGCATCATTCCCATAGCAACAGCTCGTGCACAATTGAATGAGCCTTTTAGATTTGTATTCAAAGTAGCATCCCAATCATCTTCTTTAAATTTAACAAAGAGGTTATCTTTAGAAATACCAGCATTATTGATTAGTATGTCTATTCCACCGTGTTCTTTTTCAAGAACTTTTATGCTTTCCAGCACTAAATTAAAATCAGCAACATCAAACTTCGCACAAGTTGCTACTCCATTACATTCCTTTATTTCAGAAACAACAGATTCAGCAGCTGCCGCATTGCCAGCGTAATTTACGATTACTTTTGCACCTAACGTTCCCAAAGCAATAGAGATAGCTCTGCCTATTCCCCTTGATGCTCCGGTAACTAAGGCAACTTTGCCGTTAAAAAGGTTTTTTGCATAAATACTGCTAATTATTTGAGCGATTTCTGCTGCAGTTGCCTGTTTTTTTTCAGTATTTTCCATATATTCCTCTATTAGATAAGCAAATAATTGAACAAAATAGCCGCCTTGACGCTAGCATGAAAAAAAAATTGCGTAAATATCCTTCCAAGCCTTGTCAATCTTAAATTCTTGCTATATGTAATCATTCGTGCTCATGTGGCGGAATAGGTAGACGCACAGGACTTAAAATCCTGTATCCGCAAGGGTGTACCAGTTCGATTCTGGTCATGAGCACCAACTACTTCTTATTACCTTTCTTGTTATTATTTCAAAGCCTATAAAAAAATTAAAAGTGCGACTAATGAAACCGATCCTTTGTTTGGATATACGGAGAATTTTTTTATGCACAAATTTAGGCTATGCCATAGGTATTTTATTGCTATATTGCTATTAACTATTTTTTTGCAAACAAAAGCTGAAGAAGTTTTTATAGAACCCTATGAATTGGAGCCGCAAAGTATAATAGCAAGCATTAGAATATTAGATGATTCCACTTTTAATTTAACAAAAGAGCAAAAACAGAAAATCAAAAAAGTTTTTGATGAGCAAGTTACTTTAATTAAATCTATATCAAATGATTTACATATTAAACTAACAAAAATAAATGAAGCTATACTGGATGAAACAAAATCTGATACAGATTTAAAAAAAATGTATCTTGAATATTTAGATTTGAAAAAAAGAATATTAGATTTACATTTTCAAAATATTATTAGAATAAGAAAATTATTAAATAATACCCAGAAAAAGTATTTATTAGAACATTTAGAAGGCCATAAGGATATGAAAGCTAAATATGAATAATATAAATTTTGATATCACCAGATAAAATAAGTCAACTTTTTATTCACTTAAATTTTAAAATGATGATATTAAAAGGGTTAATATCTAAAGAAAATTTATTACTATTTTGCATTACAAATGAACTACTTTAAAATCTTTTAATAAATTAATTTTTTTGAAAATTTAATTTCAGAATTTAATTTAATGAAATTATTTTACTTAATGAAGTATTTACTAAAAATAAATAAGTGCTATTTTTGTAGTTCCATATTTCATATTTTAAACTCTCTGTGCCTGTACCAGAAATAATTGAAAACGCATTTTTATCTTATATTATTTGACCTTGTATAAAAATATTTGCTAAATGCAGTTATATCATTTATTGAAGTTGATGTAAAATTTATCGAGTATTTAATATCTTGACCAATTAAATCAAGTCTATAAGTAGCTTTTATTCCAAATTAATATTTTTTTACTGATTAAATTTTGATTAAAATAATATGAATAAAATGTCATAAAATATAAATTATAATATAATAAATAATATATTGTGTTACTCTTTAATTGTTTCTTTAGTACACTTGACGGAATATAGTCTAAGAATTACATATAGTTAAATAAAACCTATAACTATTGGAAGCTTATATGAAAATTACAAATTTTTTTATATTTACTATTCTTACTATAAATATCAAGTTTGCAGCCTTTGCTGAAAAATACGTTATTATATCTGACGTAGATGATACTATAAAAATTACGGCTGTTATGGCAGGTACTAAATTATTTGCTGAAAATTCAATGCAATCAAATGCTTTTTTTGCAATGCCCACATTATTTAAGAACTTTTCAGAGAATAATACTTCATCTGTAAGAGAAATATTTTATGTTACTGGTGCAAAGGGCCCTCTTGCTTATCCTGCAAATCATTTTTTGCAAGTAAATCATTTCCCAGCACAAACTACTTTAGCATCCCAGGCTAGTTCAAATAAATTTAATATTCAAAATGGGTTTCATGATATTGTAGGAATCATTGAAAAAATACCTAGTGTAATTCATCATAACAACCAAAATCAACCGCATGAAGAAATTGATCCTTATTTTCCTATTGGAACAGGATCTAGTTACTTCAATCAAAAAATAAACGACATGATTTTAAATGGTAAAGTTACTGCTATAAAACAAATTATGGATAGCGACCCAAATATTTATGCAATTTTAATGGGAGATAATGGTCAATTGGATCCAGATGTATATTTAAAAATCTCTGCAATGTATCCAAATAGAACTGTCACATTTATCCATCATATTTATGCTGGTCCTGATAAGAATATTATTAATTATTCACCAGGAGAAACAAGGAAAAGATACGAAATATATAAAGATCAAATTCCTTTTTTTACTACCGCTGATTTGGCAATCCAGTTTTATAAAATGGGTTTTATTTCAAGAGAAAATGTGACAAATATTTTAGATCAATCAATAAATGCTCTAGATTCTAGTGCAATATCAAGTTCAAAAACATCTGAACAGGTAGAGCATAATCAAAAATTATTCTACGCTCCTTGGATGAGTGGTTGTAATGGGTTTTTAAATACAGCTGAATGGGATAGAGTCGTTTTTAATCAAGTAAATGATGATAATGAGTTGCTAGATAAAATATCCAAAATACGCTTTGATATTTCTAATATTTCTGGCTGCAGACCTCAAGGAAACTAAACAAATTCCTAGTTTAAAAATTCTCACAGAAAAGTCGAGTTTTATTAACATAGAGCTCGATTTTTTTTATTTTTCCTATTTTTTTTTATATAATTGATTTAAAACAATCTGAAGAAGTCGAGTAGTATTCAAAGAATGCTATTTATCTGTTTACTAGTTTATAGGTGCGGATGTTTGATGAACAGAAAAAAATTGCTACTTTTTACATTAATACCTTTCTTCCTCATTCTATTAATTGTTGCTGTTATAGGGTTTGTTTATAAAAAAGATAAAAGTAAATATGAACCAAAACTATGGATAGGTTTTTTTGATTATAGATTAAACTTTAGAGATGTAGGGCAAAGTTTAAATAAATGTCTAAAAAAAGAAGTATTTAATACTGGTCTCGTTTATCGCTCAAATAAGTATTTTTCTGGTTGGAGTTGTGATAAAATTAACAATCCTAATAAAATATATTCATTCAACTTTAGCCCATGGAATCCACATTCTTATTACTGTGAAATGGAGCATGGTATAAGAAAATATGGCTTTCATCCTAATACAACATTTGAAATTAATGACATAGAAAATTTTGAAAATTGGAAAAAATTAGAGTTTAAAGAAACAATGTGCACTTTTTTTGAAAAAACTATACTTGATTTGACAAATAAAAGCAGTTTTTTATTTCATTGTGATGTTGGACGAGATCGCACAGGAGCGTTTGCAGCTATGCTTTCAGCTATGGCATTAGAGCAAAAAAAATTATTAAATGAATCAACAATAGATGCAATTGAATGTGATTATGAAAAAACAAGTGCTTTAGAAAAACATAAAATTGGAAAAATGAAAAATTTTATTTCTGAACAGCAAAAAAATGGCGGAATTTCTCATTTTTTACAAAAAGAATGTGGAATAAATAAGGATTTAATGGAAAAGGCTGCAAATAGTTTTATTAAATTATAAATATGATTTAGTTGAGCATCCATCTACTAAAATTGTTTGTCCATTGATGTAAGAAGCATCTTTTGAAAATAAAAAAGTTACCACTTTAGCAATTTCTGCTGGTTCTCCCATTCTATTAAGAGCTGAGCGGCTTTCAAAATTCTTTCTAATTATTTCTTTGTCTGTATTACTCATTTTTGCAGAGTTTTCAATTAAATTCTCTATATGTTCGGTCGCAGTTGAACCGGGTCCTACATTGTTAATACGAATTCCTGTATGACCAATCTCATGCGCTAAATTTTTTAGAAATATAACTAAACCAGATCTATATATTGCTGACATATGCAATAAACCAACTGGTTCTTTTATAGAAGTACTTGTTATAGCTACTATACTAGAGTTATTGTGTTCACAATGTGGCAAAATATTAAGAACAAATTGCGCAGGTCCAGCAAGCATATTTTTGTTACTTTGGAGAAAATCTTGATAGTTATGCTCAACTAATTTTTTACCTGTATAACCCCCACCATTCACTAAAACGCCAGATAATTTTCTTCCTTTTAATGTATTAATAATAATGTTTTTGGAATTATCTTCTGAAATATCTAAATCAATTAATTCTACGTTACTTGCCCCCAAACTTTTTAAAAAGCTTACTTTATCAGATATTTTATTAGCATTTCTTGACGAAATTATTAGACTTACTTTTTTCTTTGCCAATTCTTCTGCTACTGCATACCCAATTCCGCTCGAAGCACCGCTTAACCAGAAGAGTTCTGTATTATTTGATTTCATTGAAATATCCTTTGCATGAATTTCATAGATTTATAAAAGAAGACAATCAAGGTTTATAATATTTTCGATAACCTGTATATTTAGGTTGGTTGATTTTGTAAAAGCTGTTGAATTATTATGCAAATATTTAATATTACTGTATAATTTATTGGTTTAGAAAGAATTGAATTCAAGAAGTCTTGACATGTCTTAGACTCAGTCTAAATTACTCTTAGCGGCTGTTGCTGCATTGAGTTTCGTTAAAAAATTGGAGCAAAAAAATGGAAAATGTTGTCATTATTGGTTCTGGTCCTTCAGGCTTAACAGCAGCAATTTATACTGCCAGAGCAGCTTTAAACCCAGTTGTTATTAGTGGAATGCAACCAGGGGGGCAATTAACTACAACTAGCGTCATAGAAAACTGGCCTGGTTTTGTAGAAGGCATTGATGGAAATAAATTAATGCGTGATATGCGGGAGCAAGCTGAAAAAGTAGGAGCTAGAATGCTTAATGGCTCAGTTACTAAAGTAGAAAAAAGTAGTAAGGGAACGTTCATAATTAAGCGTGACTATGAACCAGATATTGAAGCAAAAGTTGTCATTGTAGCTACAGGTGCGTCCGCTATAACGTTACCTCTTCCCAATAAAGATAAACTAATGGGGTACGGCTTATCTACATGTGCAGTCTGCGATGGCTTTTTTTATAAGAATAAAAAAGTTGCTGTGGTTGGCGGAGGAGATAGTGCTATGGAAGAAGCAATGTATCTTTCAAAGCTTGCTTCAGAAGTAATTTTAATTCATAGAAGTGATAAATTTAGAGCAAGTAAAGCAATGCAAGAAAGAGTAATTGCAAATCCTAAAATAAAAATAATTTATAATACAGAAATAGTTGATACCCTTTCTGATGATAAAGGTTTAACAGGAGTAGTTGCAAAAAATAAAAATGGAACAAAAGATAATATTTCTGTTGACGGACTTTTTATGGCGATAGGTCATCACCCAAATACAGATTTTGTGAAGGGTTTAGTTGAAATGGATGAAAAAGGTTACATTTTAACAAAAAATGGAACTTATACTAACATAGAGGGAATTTTTGCGGCAGGCGATGTTGAAGACAAATTATATCGTCAAGCAATTACAGCTGCTGGTCGGGGCTGTCAAGCTGCACTACAAGCAGAAAAATATATAGAAGGATTTGCACATTAATTTAATTTTTTGAAAATCCAAGTATTTCAAACTTAACTCCTTTAAAAAGAACTTGATTATTTTGATCAAGTTCTTTTTTATTTGCATTGATTACTTTAACTCTCCAGGTTCCTTTTGCATCTTCTTCGTAAAAAGCATTTGATAAAAAACCAATATTTTCATCGGCAAGTTTGCTATTATTTCCTGGATATTTTAGTTTATTATTGTAATCATCAGTATTCGAAGAAATTAAAGAGTTTGCTGGATATAATACTACACTTTTTGTATGTTGAGGGGATTCAATTTCTATTCCTATTCCATCAGACTTGTTAGTTTCTATTACGGGATATATATTTATAGCCTGGATTTTAATATTTTTATCAATTTTTATTTCAATAGGATAGTCAAAGGAGCCTTCATTTATTATCTTTTGGATATTATAGTTTTTAATTACATAATTAGAAAGTAATTTACCTTGATAAGGATAATCATAATTAAGGGCATAATTTACAGCTTCATTTGTATTTACAACTCCAAAACCATAAAAATTACTGAAGTGATATCCAGCAGCATTTGTGATCCAATTATTTTTCCATACTGACCAAAGGCTGTTTGAAGTATCAAATAAATTTAAATTTTCTATGACTTTAATGCAATATGGTTTAGGATTTGGTTCAATTTTTTTATTACTAGCAGTTTTAGCTAAAATATGTTTTATATCCCAAAAAGATAGCTTAGGGTTTGAACTAAGTATCAAAGCAATTACACCTGAAATAGTAGGAGCTGCCGCAGATGTGCCAGTAAAAGTGGAGGAATAATATAAATTTTTATTTTCAGTTAAAAATCCGTTATCAAATAAATTTCCAAATCCAATTCTCCCTGGAATAGTTGTAGTAATAATTTTAGGTCTTTCAATAGAATCAGAATTAAAATTATTGTCTTCAGTTTTGCGACTTAACTCCCCTCCTCCAAATCCTGTAATCCATAAATTTGAGCCTATACTTGAATATTCTGCAATAATTCCATTTGCGGATAATGCTCCTACTACAATAGTATAAGGTGTAGATTTTTTCCAATCAAATAATGAAAAATGAGGTCTTATTCTTGATAAATATTTTTTTTCATAGTCTTTTAAGTTTTTTAAATTATCATATTTTATATTTGTAGTTGTCTCATAACTAGACTTTTTCCCATTCATTTCTGTGTATTTATCAGCATATTTAAATTCACAGGTATAATTTCCCGAACTTGTTACAATTATAAAACCCTTTGCTGTGTTTTTTCTGTAATTATTTTTTATTAATTCGTTAATTACTTGAGAATTTGAAGATGATAGAGAAGAATAAACAAAGGGATTTTCTCCGTAACTTTGATTTATGATATCAAAATTTTGATTATAGGCAAAGTCATACATAAGCATTTGCAAAGTTGTATAAGAGAAAATTGAGTTTGCTTTTTCAAATAAATTTGCACTTCCTATTTTAGCTGAATAAGCAATTCCTCTAAATTTATTATTTTTATTTTTAGCTGCAGCAATTACTCCAGCTACTTTAGTCCCGTGAGTTTCAGTGTTTTGAGTAATAGGAATATATGAAGTTGGGTTTAAGGGATCATTGTAAAGATCGATAGATCCATTGATTAATGCATTTGGAATGAGATCTGGATGTTTTAAATCAACTGCATCATCAGCAATTAAAATTTTAATATTTTTCCCATTATATTTATCGCTTGGTAAATTTAAATCAATTCCTGATACAGCTTCAGACTTGGCATAAGATTTTTGCCCAGTATTTTTTAAATGCCACATTTCTTTGAATAAATCTTTTTTATCAATTTCTTCAGAAGGAACTATAATATCACAAGATGTTATAATAATTATTGGAAAAGCTGATATTATAAGAAAAAAAATTTTCATTCTAATTATCCTTTTTAATCTTTTACAAGAATATTATCTAAGATTTCTAATGATGCACTGATTAAGTTTTTATCAGTTAAAAATGATTCATATATTTTAACTAAATTTCTATTATTTTTTGCTCTTACAATAGAAATTTCATCTTTAATATCAATAATTTTATCTACATTGTTTTTATCATACATGCCTGAAAAATTTATTGGATCTTTCTTATGTTTGAGTATAAAAAAACCGTTTGTGGTGTAAATATTATTTGAATTTTTGTCGAACAATGCTAAATATTCTTGATTCGAAAAATTATCATACTTATTGTTTGATTTATAATATAAAAATTGGCTGTCTTGCCAAAGATATTCTCTATTAATTAACTCATCAGAGTTTTTATATACCGCTGAAATATTATCAATAAAATATAGATTTTCATAATTTGGGATCTTTCTATTTATTTTATCTTTTATGTACTTTTTAAAATCTTCCTCATTATATTTAGTCTTGACTATGCGATTTAATTTTTTTACTTCAGCCTCATTTTTTTGTTTATTTAATTCTTCTAATCCTTTATCAATTTCCTTTTTTTCATCTTCTGAATTATTAGGTTCATTTTTTGTCATAGTATTATTTTTTTGTTTTAACTCAGAACTTTTTTGATAATTTTCAAGAAAAATTATGCCGATGATTGCTACAAAAATAATTATAAACATTAAAAATATATTTTTTAACCGCATATCAATCACCTACCTGGGAATTCTCTTTTTATCGAAATTTAAATATTTAAATTTATTAAAATTATTAAAGATTTTATTTTTCCCAAATTTCTAAATCAGATTTTCCTTTCAAATTTGTTGTAAATTCAGGAATTATTGAGATAATAGCAAAATTTTTTTCAAAACAACAAATTTTTATGTTCTGGCACAAATGTACTTTGTCGATATAAAAATTTTTTTTACCAAATATAAGTACTAAAAAAATTCTTATGAAAACTCGATTTTCTTTATTTTTTAGAAAAAAATCACTAAATCTTAACAGATTCAGCAATTGTTGTTTCTTAATAAATTTTTTCATGAAATTTGCAGAAAATAAATATTCGGAAGAAATAGTTTTATTTAAATACAAAGTCTTAACTTCTGCAAGACAGTAATAGTTTTTTATGTATTTATAAATTCTGTCAACTTCACCTTTTTTTATTTTCTTGTTTTTTAAAATGGGTACCCAATTATTTTTTCTCATCCAGAGGTCTAGAGTTTGCTCCCCCCATATTCCAAGTCTTTTTCTGTAAAGTCCTTTCAATTTTATCTCCTTTCAAATATATAAGAGAAGAAATTTGTATAGTTGTGGAATCTCAATTCATCCATGGATATAAATTTTTGTGCAATTCATGAAAAATTTGATTTGATTTTATAGGAATTACGTTATACCCAATTTGTTTAAAGTTTGCCCCTTCTGTTGGGGATTTATTAAAGGGTTATCATTCCTTAAACTTTTTAAAATCTCGGAGCTCTCTTGTATCTAGAAAACGATGCGAATAAAATAAGTCACCCAAAACAGTTAACTAGGCTAAATCATAGCGAAATTCTTCAAAATCTAAGAAGAGAACTTTCAAACTTGCAGAAACAAAAGGTCACAGAACCAGGTGTTTTAAAAATGCGAGTAAGAAACTGGCTTTTTTTTATTGAAGAGGGTGAGCCGATTGTTGATATCATTTTAGATAAAGGCTACTCTTTGTCCGATATTGAGGCAAATAAGTCCCCGCGTTTGGCTGATACAAATTTGTCATTTGATGAATGTACAGAAGTCCACAAACATTTTATGGAATCTACTGTTTTTGATCCATTTGCAGATGCTGTGAGTATTCGAGTTGGTTCTCCTGGGTCTGAGCCTACTCTTTATGATCTTGAAGACTTTCAAGCTTCCATAGGTGATGTTATAACCGTAGAAACTTGGCAGAAAATTTCAGGTCGAAGTAAGTTCACTATGGTATTAAATGAAATTTGTGTTAATAAAGATTCTAAAGTCATAGTGCTTGTGGAAGGTTCGCATAGATTTGAGGTTCCCATTGAGGAAATTAAGATGGCTTTTGTGTTACCATTCCATCCAGCATCGAAGTCGGTAAAGCTAGCTAAAGATGCTGCTCGACAAAAAGCTCGGCAAGGGGCATTAAAAAAAATAAAATAGTCGAATTCTAACTAATGGGATTCATTGAATTTTTGGCTTGTTTTCAGAGGTGCATTTAATGCAAATAGATTTGAAGCGTGTAATTGAAACTGTAGGTAAAGAAAAAAATATTGATCGCCAGCTGCTAATAGGCGCATTAAGAGAAGCGGTTCTTACAGCTGCACGTAAACATTTTGGTGATTGCGTCTTTGAAACACGTTTTAACGAAGAAACAGAAGAAATTGAATTAATTCGCTATCGTATAGTTGTCGCAGACAATGAACTGACAAATCTAAGCAAACAAATTCCAGCTACGGAAGCTATTGCAATGGATGATTCCTTGCAAATTGGTGATGAAATTGGTGAACCTCTTCCAACTGACCAATTAGGCCGTATTGCTGCGCAAGCTGCTAAACAAGCCATTGTGCAGAAAGTAATGGAAGCAGAGAAAGAAAAAGTTGTTAGAGAATTTAAAGATAAAAAACATCAAACTGTAGTCGGTCAAGTTCGTCGTTTTGACAAAGCGGATATCATTGTTGATCTCGGCCCAACTGAAGGTGTATTGCCTGTTCGTGAGCAAATTCCTGGCGAAAAATATAAAATACGTGATAAAGTGATTGCTTTCGTTGTGGATGTTAAAAAATCAACTCGTGGTCCACAAGTCATGTTAAGTCGTGCCCATCCTGAGTTGTTAATTCGCTTATTTGAGCAAGAAGTAACTGAAATATCTGAGGGTATTGTCGTTATTCAAAGTGCTGCTCGTGATCCTGGTAGTCGTTCAAAAATAGCAGTTTATAGTACTGAGCCTTCAATTGACCCAGTAGGGGCATGTGTTGGTATTAAAGGTGCGCGTGTACAAGCTATTGTTCAAGAATTACGCGGTGAAAAGATTGATATCATTCCATATGATAGAGACCCTGCACGCTTTGTTTGTAATGCTTTGGCTCCTTCAGAGCCGTCAAAGGTTATTGTAAATGAACGTCTCCATATTATGGAAGTTGTTGTGCCAGATGAGCATTTATCTCTTGCAATTGGTAAAAGAGGTCAAAATGTGCGTCTTGCAGCTCAATTGACAGGTTGGAAAGTTGATATTCGTTCTGAATCAAAAATGCGTGAACTTGTTCAAGAGTATAAAAATGTAATTGCTCAAATTCCAGCTTTAGGCGAAATGCGCGCTGAAATTCTAGTAAATGAAGGATATAAAGATCCTGCAGATATCTCTAGAATGGATCAACGCACACTGATCAAGTTGTTAAGATTGACTCCTGAAGAAGCTGAACAAGTAATGCAGGGTGCTGCTGAATTAGCTGCTTCTTTAGAAGAACAAAAGGCTGAGCTTAGTACAGATGAAGATTTAGAAGATTTTCATTTAGGTGAACCTATTCTTGATGATGAAGAAGAAATGACTGAATCAGAAGAAGCTGAAGCGGCTATTGATGATATTGTTGCAAAAACACGTCCTCAGCCTTTGTTAGATCCTGAAAAAGTCGATATAAAAAATGTACCAACTGAACGCTTGCGTTATTGGATGCAATTAAAAGGCGTTGCTGAACAGATAGCTGCTGTTATTCA
This sequence comes from Pigmentibacter ruber, assembly GCF_009792895.1. NCBI lineage: Bacteria > Pseudomonadati > Bdellovibrionota > Oligoflexia > Silvanigrellales > Silvanigrellaceae > Pigmentibacter > Pigmentibacter ruber. Next base: position 416,597 of record NZ_WSSC01000004.1, on the reverse strand, counting down.
TACTGCTGGTTATTCTGATTTTAAATCTGTCGCCAGTTCGAATGCAGATGAAATTGCATACAAAACTGGATTACCTATAAAATTGTCTGGAAAGTTACATGCTGAAACTGCCAAGATCTCTGGAAACTGATACTGAACTTCAATTGTTGTTCCATAACTTGCAAAAGTCTTTCCAGGTGTTTTCCCCTGATGGTACGATAAAAGTTCCAAGTGTTGAATTAAGTGATAATTTGATTCACGCTCTTGCCTTTGCACGCCGCTGCGGTAGTCTTCGAGGTGGATTGGAAAGCATTGAAACATTGCTACAGACAGAAGAAGCAGGACTAGCTGCTATTCGTGCGAAACAAAAACAAAAGGATCCAAATCGCATTTCAAGAGTGTTCCTTTTTTCTAATGATGGTAGTGAAAGATTTTACCGTCATTGTGAAGCCCTGCTCGTGCGTTACAAGAGTAGAGTGTTAGGAATAAAAATTAATGCATCCTCAACCCTGCTGGGTGAAAGATTCTTTGGCAAGGAAAAGGCAGTAAAAGCAATGCTTGTTACTAGAAAAGATGCTGTTATTAAAGTTTTGTCTGTTATTATGGCCAAGGATTTTGAGGCATAATAAAAAGTTTTTTTATTTATTTTTATTTTACCGTGCTAGCTTTGTTGGCATGATTTTATTGGGAGCTGCATTTGATGAGTCGTATTAGAGTACTTGATTTGGCGAAAGAGTTGGGGATTGAGACCAAGGCTGCCATTATTAAGCTTCAAGAACTCGGGATTCAAGTAAAAAATCACTTTAATGCGATCTCTGAAACAGAGGCTGCTAAATTGCGTGCTTTTCATCGATCTGGAAAAAATCCTGAAAAAGAAGCGGCTCAAAAAGCTGCTGCAAGTAAATTAATCATTAGAAGAAAAATTGAGGTTTCTCCCGAGTCAGGTGAAGAATCACAATTAAAATCAGTTCAAGATACCAATGAAAATGCAGAGCACACACCTAAAAAAGCTCCGATTATAAGAAAATCTGCGGCAGGTGTTGTTGAGGTATCTGAAAAAATTTCTCACGATGTTGCTTCAAAAAACACATCTGAAGACGTTCATAAACGTAACAAAGCAGTTCAAAGTGAAGAAGATACTGCTAGTGAAAATATGAAATCTGCATTAGCTAACAATCAAACTGTTTCTAATTCTTCTACACGTGTAGGAGAAAAAACTACAACCCCAGATTACAGAGAGACAACAGCTGCTTCCGCTCAAACTCAAGAGGCAATTTCCAGTAGAACTGATACAGAATCAAGGTCTAAGGGCTCCGAAGTAGGCGCAACATCAGCTATACGCTCTCAAAAGAGTGATGAGATTAATAACGTGCAAACTACTAATTCCCCAAGTTCTAATTCTTCAGGTTCTGCTCAAGTCATACGTTCTGCTTCTAGTACAACTTCCCCAGCACAAAATTCAAAATCTGTTGCAAATACAAAAGCAGATACAGGTGCTGTTATTGTGAGGAAAGCTGAGGCAACTCCTTCTTCTCCTCCAACCAAACCACAAAGCTATACAACTGCAAGTTTTAATTCACAAAATGCTTATCGCAGAGACGACAATGGCGCTCCAAGATCAAGCAATCCACGTGATAACTATGGTCGTTCAAATCAATCACAAAATGGAATGATGGGCGGGCAACGCTCAGACAATAGAGATTCTCGTGACAATAGAGGAAATAGGGATTTTCAACCACGGAACGGTGCTCAACAGGCAGGACGTCCAGGTCAATCTGGGGGTTTTGGCAACAGAGATGCGCGTGAAAATGGTGGACAAGCTGGTTTTAGAACTGGTTCTGGCGGACAACAAGGTAGACCTGGCTCCGCTGGAGGATATAATTCTGAAAGACCTGGAGGTTTTGGAACTCGCCCTGCTGCTCCTGTAGCGAGTAGACCATTTGTAATGGGAGGTGAAGCACCAGCAGCAACCCCAACGAAAGATGTTCCATCTAGGCTTAAAGATCGTGAGAAAGATAAAGATAGAGAAAAACGTAGAATTACAGATGAGGAAGATGCTCGTCGTATTCGCAATAAAAACGCTCGTCGTTTAGAAGAAGATGAAGATCTCGATTTCTATGGAGATTTAGAAGGCGCTGAAGATCAAGCAATTGTTGTTAGAACAATGATACCGAATAGGAAAAAAGCTTCACAGGCCTTTAAGAAAAAAGAAATTAAAAAAACTGAAGTTGCAAACCCAACTAAAGCTTCTAAGAAAATCATCCGCATTGATGAAACCATAACTGTAAATGACTTGGCTGGTGAACTCAGTCAAAAAGCTAGTGCAGTAATCAAAGTTTTGATGAAATTAGGGATGTCTGCAAGTATTAATCAACAACTTGATTTTGATACTGCTACATTTGTTTCACAAGAATTTGGGTATGAAACACAAAGTTCAAGTGTCACAATAGGTGATATTTTAGCGCGGAAAACAACCCAAAATAATGAGTTAAACTCCTTCCCACGTCCTCCAATTATTACAATTATGGGACACGTGGATCATGGAAAAACTTCATTACTAGACGCGATTCGTTCCGCAAATGTAGCTGCGAAAGAAGCTGGAGGAATTACTCAGCATATTGGTGCATATCAAATTGACTATAAAGGTCAAAAACTTACATTTTTAGATACTCCTGGTCACGAAGCATTCACAGCAATGCGGGCCAGAGGAGCTCAAGTTACTGATATTGTTGTTTTGGTGGTAGCTGCGGATGATGGTGTAATGCCTCAAACTATTGAAGCTATCTCTCATGCTAAAGCAGCAAATGTTCCAATTATTGTTGCAGTAAATAAAATTGATAAGCCTGGTTCAAATTTAGATCGTATCAACAGAGAATTATCTGAACAAGGTGTTATGCCTGAGGAATGGGGTGGAGATTCCATCTTTGTTCAAGTTTCTGCTAAAACACATCAAGGTTTAAATGAATTAATTGAATCAATTCTTCTACAAGCAGAAGTATTAGATTTAAAAGCAGCAAAAGATACTTTAGCAGAAGGTATCGTCATTGAAGCAAAACTAGATAAAGCTAGAGGTCCTGTAGCAACTGTTATAGTAACAAAAGGAACCTTGAAAAACCAAGACTTTATCGTTGTTGGAACTTCAATGGGTAGAATTAGAGCAATGAATGACGCTAATGGCGAAAAAATTATCAAAGCAGAACCTTCAACACCTGTAGAAATTATAGGCTTAAGCGATGTCCCTGCTGCTGGTGATCAATTTAACTGTGTTGTGAGTGATGCTATTGCAAAAGAAGCAGTTGCCTACAGAATTGAAAAGCAGCGCCAAAAAGATTTAGCAAGTCAACGTGGCTCATCCATGGATGAATTATTAGCTTTAATGGCAAAAGCTGAAGATAAAGCAAAAGAAGTTTCTATCATTGTAAAAGCAGATACTCATGGTTCTGCTGAAGCTATTCGTGCTTCACTAGCAAAATTGGATACAGCAAAAGTTAAAACTAAAATCTTACACTCAGCAGTTGGTGGTATCACTGAAACTGATGTTATTTTAGCAAAAGCTTCAAATGCATTGATTCTTGGATTTAATGTTCGCCCTGATAGAGTTGCTGCCCAAGTAGCTGAACAGGCTGGTATTAAAATTCAATGCTACAGCATCATTTATGAACTAATAGAAGCTGTTCAAGCTGCCATGGTTGGAACACTCGCTCCAATTAAACAAGATAAAATTATTGGGCATGCAGAAGTGCGCAATACTTTCTCAGTACCAAAGGTCGGTGTTATTGCTGGTAGTATGATTTCAGATGGAAAAGTTGTGCGAAATTCTCATGTCAGAATTGTGCGTGATGGTGTTGTAATTTACACCGGAAAAATTGGCTCTCTAAAACGCTTTAAAGACGATGCAAAAGAAGTTTTACAAGGTTTTGAGTGTGGTATCGGTGTTGAAAACTATAATGATATTAAAGTTGGGGATATTTTGGAAGCATTTATTGTGGAAGAAATAGCAGCAACTCTTCATTAATTAAAGGATGTTTTGTTTAAATGGCTACAAAAAGAATGCTACAACTTGGCGAACAAATCCGCGAACACATAGCAATGATGCTTGTGCGCGGAGAAATATCTGATCCTAGAGTGCGTGGCATTACCTTGAATTCAGTAAAAATGTCTCCTGATTTGCAAATTGCTAAAGTTTATTTTTCTGTGTTAGGCGAACCTGAGCAAAGGAAATTGGCTGAAAAAGGTTTGAAACAAGCTTCTGGCTTCATCAGACGTGAATTAGGAAAATCACTATTAATACGCTACACTCCAGAAATAGTTTTTTATTATGATGATAGTGTAGAGTATTCAGTAAAAATGGGTGCCTTATTAACTAAAGTAAGTGATGAATTAAAAGAAAATGAAAAAAACTCATCTTTACAAGATGAATCTTTAAGTCAAGAGCATCAACCTAAAAAATAATAAAAGAACAAAATAAAATTATGAATATTAAGGAAAGTGAAGTTAATAATTACTGTGGTTTAATTCTTGTTGATAAACCAGCTGGTATGACAAGTCATAAAATTGTTTCCCTTGTTCGGAAAGCATTAAATATAGATAAAGTTGGGCATTTAGGAACTTTAGATCCTTTTGCTACTGGTTTGTTACCTGTGTTAATTGGTGGAGCAACTAGATTATCAGACGAAATAATGGATGGAAAAAAACAATATTTGTTTACAATTAAGTTTGGTAAAGAAACAGACACATTAGATGCAACAGGACGAGTAGTAGATGAAAAAGATGTTCCAAGAAATTATACTGAATTAATTAAAGATAAACTCAATTCTTTTCATGGAGAAATTGAGCAAATACCTCCCGTTTATAGTGCATTAAAAATGAATGGTAAGCCTTTATATGAATATATGCGGGCAAGCGGCAGTATTCCAAATCCTATTGAAACAAAAAAAAGAAAGATATTTATCCAAAACATAGAAATAGTAGACTCAAATAATTCCGAAGAAACTATTTCGTTAAGAGTGTTATGTGGAAAAGGTACATATGTTCGTTCATTAGCCAGGGATTTAGCAAAAGCCATTAATACTGTAGGATATTGTTCTCAATTGAGAAGAGAATTTGTTGAACCTTGGCATGTAGAAAATGCTATTTCTGTTCCTGCTGATATTGATAAAGAAGAATTAAAAAATGAAATAAAAGCAAATTTAATACCAGTTACAGAAATATTAAATAGTATTCCAATAATTGAATTAGATGAATGTTATTCAAAGCAAATATCTTCAGGAAATATTGTGCTTCTTGAAAGAAATAATTCTTTCATATCAGAACATTTATTTCAAAGAAATAATTTTTTTTCAGCTTTTGTTAAAGTAAAAAACTTTGAAGTAATGTTTTATTCAGAGATCAAATTTCTAATTGAATTCAATCAAATTAAAATAATGCCGAAGAAAAAGATGTATTAGTAATAGTCAATTTATCCATTTTAAGCAAAAGTTGTAAAAAAAACTATATTCTGATAGTAAATACTCTGTTTGGTATATATTTCAAACACTATTTATACCTTAATATTTATATAAGAATTAGTAATTTATGAAAAAAAATATTATTATAATTTTTGTAGCATTGTTTTTTAAACTTAATATATATTCTAAAGAAATAAATTCATTAGATAATTTCTTGCCAAAGAGTTTTCAGGACTACCGTAATTTTGTAAAAGTAAAGAATAATAAAGAGCATAATAATGATAATATTAAAGAAAGATATCATGTTATCAAAGGTGATTTAAATATTTTTCCAACACAAGATCTTAAGCAATTAAAGAAATTTTTTAAATTTGGGTATAATATAAATAATCATTGTCAATTGCCAACCTATTATAATGATTATTACGAAAAAACTTATATTTTAAAGGAAACAAGTTACTCCGAAAAAACTTATATTTTAAAGGAAACAAATTACTCCGAAAATTCTTATCAGCTGAAAAGAAATAATAATTTGGATGATAATGTCAATAGCACGATACAACAAATTAAATTAATTAATGATAGATACTTTCAAGTCGTTGATCGAAATAAAAGTAATTATAACTATAATCCTGATAACGATATTGAAATTTGTTTGCCTTCAAACCCTTATCAGCTTAAAAGTATGCAAAATTAATATAAAATAACAAATATTAATTGCAGTAGTATATTTTTGAGAATTGATTTTGGAATTTACTTATGGCAATAAATTTTTATTATAATTTTTTATTGTTTCAATAATCAGACATATTATTGAAAATTAGATACTGTATGACTATTTATGATGCTTTTGGAAAGTTAAAAAAAGTTATATGCACACTCTCGTGAAAAAGGATTAAATGAAATGGCATCGGCTTTTTCGCATATTGCAATTCCCATATCGCTAACTATGGCGTTTGGATTTAAAAATATTCCTAAACGACTTTTTGTTTTAGGAATATGTTTATCTTTAGTCCCTGATTTAGATGTTATTGGATTTCAGTATGGAATAAAGTATGAGTCGCAATGGGGACATAGGGGGTTTACCCATTCTCTGTTTTTTGCTTTTCTAATTTCTTTAAGTACCACATTTTTTTCTAATTTTTTAAAAGCAAAACATTTGTATGTTTTTTTATTTGCATTTGTATCAATGCTTTCACACGGAATTCTTGATGCTTGTACATCAGGAGGTCTAGGTGTTGAATTTTGGTGGCCATTTGATGAAACAAGATATTTCTTTCCATTTCGAGAAATTAGAGTTTCACCTATTGGGGTAAAAAATTTCTTTTCCGAAAGAGGTTTTATTGTTTTAAAGTCTGAATTTATTTATATTTGGTTACCATGTTTATTTGTTGGAATTTCTGCATTACTGATAAGAAAAAATTTAAAAACTTAAAATTTTGGGCGTAATCCATCTGTAATTATTTGTTTCCTTAAAGTTAGGTTTATACATGAAAATAAATATTTTTTTATTATTACTTTTACAAGTAGAAAGTGCCTTTTCAAGTGAAAAAATTCCAACACATTTGTCTTATATAGATGAGCATGAAATAAATAACTTAACAAGAGTTGAAAATAGTTTGCGAGATCAATATGTTTTAGAAGGTAAAAAGCCAATAAAAACTTCTATTTTCAATGCGATGAAGATGTATAATATTCCAGGAGTAAGTCTAGCCGCAATTCATAATGGAAAAATTGTTTGGATAAAGACATATGGATTTAAAGATGCCGAAACGAAAGAAAAATTACTTCCAGAGCATTTATTGCAAGCGGCATCTATAAGTAAACCATTTACAGTATTAGGAGTACTAAGTTTAGTCAACGAAAACAAACTTGAATTAGATAAAAATATTAATGACTACTTAAAAGGATGGTCTGTTCCTTTAAACAATTTTACGAAAGAGAAACCAGTTACGGCAAGATATTTAATGGCTCATACTGCGGGAGTAAATGTCGGAGGTTTTCCAGGGATAGACCGATCAACTAAATATTTTCCAAATATTATAGATGTATTAAATGGGAAAAAACCAGAAATTTTTACAAATGCAATTGAAATTATTAATACTCCAGGAACAAAATATTCTTATTCTGGCGGTGGTACAAGCATTTTACAATTAGCAATTGAAAGTATTGTGGAAAAGGATTTTTCAAGTTGGATGGACACAAATATTTTAAGAAAATTAGGCATGCTGAATAGTACTTTTGTACAACCTTTACCAGAAAAAATCCTATCTTTAGCGAGTAGTGCACATGATGTTGAAGGGAAAGTTTATCAAGGTAAATTTCATGATTATCCCGAACAAGCGGCAGCTGGTTTATGGACTAACCCAACAGATCTTGCAACTGCTACGTTGCGTTTTCTAAATGCATACTATAACGAAACAAATTTTTTAAATATTAAGCAAGAAATTACCAACCAGATTTTTATTCAACAATTACCATCCAAATTTGGTCTTGGTTTTGAAATAGCAAAAAATAAAAATGTCTTATCATTTGGACATGGAGGGAGTAATGAAGGTTTTAAATCTATTATGATAGCATATGTAAATTCTCATAAAAACAGGGATAAAATTAAATTAAAAGATGCCTTAATAGTTATGACTAATTCTGATAATGGTGATTATTTAAATGATATGCTTGTTGCAAGTTTTAACGATGTTTATAAATTAGGTCTAAATGATGCTAAAAAAATTAGACAAGTAAAAACTAGTAAGAATTTAAAAGATTATGCTTTAAATTTTACTTTATATGATGAAGATGAAATAAATAATGTATTTTATAAAAATGGTAGCATTTATTTAAAACTAAGTGATGATAAATTTCCTGAAAAGTTATATGCAATTGATAAAAATGATTTTATCACCTTGAAGGGCTTTAAAATTAAATATTTTTGGAATAATAATAAAGCAAGAATAAAGACAATACTAAATGATAATGTTGAATTAGATTCAAGAATTATTGAATAAAAACTTTTTAAATATTGTAAATTAAATTTATCAATGAATAATTAGAGAATTATCTATAAATTTAATTGGAAAACTAATATCATAATCTAAAATTACTTCTAGCTCTTCTGTATCATTAGATTTCTCACCCCACCATCCAGCATTATAAAATTTTAATACAAATATATTTGAAGGATTTTTACTAATTCAATATTAGTGTGAACTTTATAGTCTATAGAAGAATATTTGGTCGCGCATATTTTTCCCATTTCTTGATCATTTACATACAATATTAAGAAATAACCATGGATTTTTTTAATAATATTTAATATATGAATCCAATAGCATTCTGAGCCTGAATCTTCAATTTTTACTTTTACATTTTTATTAAAAAGATAAAATTCTTCGTTTTTCAAAATCAATTTGAATAACATCACTTTGATTATTTATAAGTTAAATTTCTCCATTAGAGTAAGCATAAAAGGTATATGTTAACAAAAAAAAATGTAGTTTTTTTTGAGCATAAATTTCCATTCATTTAAAAAATATTTTTAATTTGCGATGGCAATAAATTTATTTACATCATTCACAATTTAAGATTCTAACTATTTAAATACAATAAATTTATTATAATACAAAATTACATTAAATTAAAGTAAATTTTGAGAATTGTATGCATGTCTATTTTTTATTTTTTTGTTATAATAAAAGCAACTCAAGGTAAATATTATTACCTCAATGTTTCTTAATTAGTCTTGAAGCATGTTTTTACTTATTAGTGATTATATTTTGAGCATATATTCAATCTAATCATTTTATTTTTTTTCTTATTCAATTTTTTAGAGCAAAGACATTAGTGATGAAACGCTATCGAAAAAATCTTGTCTCCATTTGAAAGCATTCTTTATACCTTTATTTTGCATCATGTGTAAAAATAAAATTTTTTGATTTCCTAAATTAGTATATTGACAATAGAATTGATTTTTTGTAACTTTAATCCATCAAAGTTCAAATAAAGGAGAAAATTTATGGGTCTTGGTTCCTGCAATTCATGTGTAGTTATTCATAAACCAAATGTTAAAGCTCCAACTTCAAGGACTAAAAATAAGGTTCAAAAATAACAATACGAATTTAAAAAACTATAAGTGAAGACATGTGAGCAAAAACTCATGTGTCTTATTATTTTGTTGGCAAAGAAAATAATCATGCTTTTTGAAAGGGAATTTTCAGAAAAATCTGCTCATTTGTTTTGGGAAGAATGCATTCAGGCACTGAATCTAACTTATAAGCTTGAGCATATAGGGAAGAATATTGTTACTACTGTCTGCAATTTAATCCCAGAAAAGGAATTACCCAATCAGTTAATTAATTCTTTAATTGGGATAGGTAAAGGAAGAAGTTTTGCGCAGTCTAATCTCAGTGCTAAGTATGAAGCAATTCAGCACTATTTAGAAACAATTTACAATAACAAAGAAATTGTTCTTTACTATTACACTCTAGAAGAAGTAAAATTAAATAATATTTTTATTTTACCAGGAGAACCTGAAGAAGACTTCTACGAAAGTATTTTGCCAGATAAAAAAATAGCTTGGCTTAAAATGCGTTCACTTCTACATTACAATTCTGTGATTCATTTTCCAATTGCTTGTTTTGATCCTTATAGTGTTTATTTAAGTCCCGATGAAGTTGACTATAAAGATAAATACTTTTTATCGAATGACAATGGTTGTGCAATTGGCTGTAGTCAAAATGAAGCATTGATACATGGTATTTCAGAAATTATAGAGAGAGATTCAATATCTCTATTTTTAATTAAAGTATTTTTATGTAAGCAAAAAATAAAGATTTTGAATATAAAATCTTTGCCTACACATTTACAAGAGTTATGTGCGCAAGTTGAATTTGAAATTCAATCTGAAATTGTGATTGTTGATTTGGAAAGTTCTTTTAAAATACAAGCATTTGCTGTTTTTGCGAAGAATCCCGGTAGTGATACTCCCTACAAAGGGTATGGGGCATCTTTATCGCATGATTATGCAATTGAAAGAGCATTATTGGAATGTGTGCAATATTATCACCTGTGTAATAAGTATCATTGGAATGAAGAAGCCTCAGATTTATTTGTAGATATTGAAGATGAAAATTATCTACAAGCAGCTAAACTTAATATTTTTAATTTACTTGAAAAAAAGTTTTTTGATGTTATTGACTATCAGTGCCAAGAAAGTGTGATTCATTTATCTAGTAAAAATTATTTAAATGAAATTTTATTAGATATAAAAGAAAATGGGTTTGATGTTTTTTTCACTCAACTTTATCCTTTTAATAATAGTGTTTCATTAGTTAAGTGTTTTATGCCAGAAATTGAAAATTTCTACGCTATTTGTTATGGCTATATTCCTCTTATAAAAAAAAGAGGAAAAAAATTAATAGAGTTATATTCCTAAATTTTATGCTATTTTATATTTATGATTAAAGAACTATTTACTATAGAATGTTATAACAGAATTACTTTTAGATCTAAATACATCCGATATTATTAAATTGAAAAATTTTGAAAATCATGGAAAAGGAGTTGCTGCAAAAAAAATATACTAAATGGAACTTTTTTAGGTAATGGTTTTGTTTCAAAAAAAATTAGAAGAAAAATATGCACATTATCTTGGTGACGAATTTAATAAAGAAATTGTTTTGAACTATAAACAAACTACAGCTATGCGTTATATAAATCACAGTTATGAACCAAATTTGAAATTGCAAAAAAAGAAATTAAATAAAGATTTTTTTTATGCATATTACTGTAAGGATATAAATTGATGTGGGTAGCTTTCGATAATGTATTATATAAGGATTTATTTTTAGATGAAACAACTGTTAATTATTTTCCAAAATTTTTAATGTATCAAAATTGCAATTTTTGGAAAAAGTAGAGTAAATATACAATAACATATAAATATCTATTTATTTTTATTCATATGTTATGCAAGTATCTATATCCTTAAAATTTCCACCTATAATTAGGTTGTTTTTAAAAGATTTAATGTAATTTATAGTATGTTCAAGAGGAGTATTTTTAATATAAATTAAATGTGTTTTAGAATTAATCTCGGAAGCTGTACTATGACTTGGAATGAATTTTCCTTTTATATCTTTAATTTTATATAATGTAGAAACATGTATTCTTTTAACTTCTGTACTACTGAAGTCAAGAATATTTAATGTATTTAAAAGTGAATTAAACACTTCCGGTTCAGTTAAATTTTTTGAAAGATAGTTATAACTTAAATTAAGTACTTTAAGATTTTTTAATTTTATCATTGATTTTGGAACTGTTTTTATATGCCCCTGTTTGATACCAAAGAAATCAAAACATCCATTTATTAAAGAGCATTTATTTCTGCCACTTATTTGTAGTTCTTCTAAGTTAATAAGATTTCCAATGTCTTCAGGTATTTTTTCTAATTTATTGAAATTTAAATTTAGAACTTTTAAAGATTCTAATTGCATTAAAGAATTAGCGTCTTTTATAAAATTGTGCTCAAGATTAAGATTTGTCAAATTTGGGTAGTGCTCTTTTAATCTTAAAACATCATCATATGAAATATTTTTTATAATATTATTACTTAAGTCTATGGTAGTAATTTTATTATTAATTTCTCCATTAAATAATGAGTTAATATCTGATAATTGATTATTTGAATTATCAATTACTGAATCAGTATTTATCATTTTTTCATTTTGAAAGGATAAACCGTATTCACTGGCAGTAACATTTAAACAAGTTAAGAAACTAAAGGTTGCAACTGTTAAAATTAATCTTTTTAAAAGCATAAAGATCCTTTTTTAATTCAAATAAAATAACTCATGAACACTTTTCATGAGTAAAAGATAAAGTATCTATTACTTAAATTTAATTTTCGTCAAGTGACCTCAGAATAGTTTAAAATATTGATTTATAAATTAAATTTAAAAAAAATTTTTTAATAGTGTTGGAAAAAATTTATATATAATATTTTTTTAAAATAAAAAAAAGTATTATAAATTTATTTTAGAAGATTAAATATAACACGAGACATTTATCATGAAATAAAGTTAAGGCTTACTCTCACATTTCACATTTTTATCTAAAACTTTAGAATTTTCCGAGAAATAAATATCTGGAATTTCAATATAAATAAAAAATTGATTTCCAGAAGTATTATTTAAATAAGAAATATCAGAATTTTCATTTTTTAATGCAGTAATTCTTTGATTAATAGATTTAACACAATTGTTAAAGTTTAAATCATTTGGCAATTTATTTGCAATCCTAATTTGCTCAAGACATGTCCTATCGTTTATAGAGCAATCATTTTCTACCTTTAAACTTTTCCAGTAACGAATACCTAGGCTATGCTTTGAATTTCTTAAGTACTCATATTTTTGGTTGGAGTGTCTTAAATCCTCAAATACTTTTATTAGTTTGTCACTTTTAATGACAAAGATTTGAAATAAAAATTCAGCACCAAATACATCGTTACCATCATTGATTATAAATTGATTAATTTTCCCACCATAGTAACCTTCTGCTATCATTTTAATTTTAAAGCTTTGATATTTTTTTTTGCATATTTCCAGAAAATTCGAGCTTTTTTTAGTAGGTTCTATTCCTATTTGGGCAGCACCTTTTAGTCCATTATCAACTTCTTCTACTATGACATAATCAGAGTATTTATAACAATTTCTTCTAATAATAGAATTTGAAAACTTACTTTTTCCTACTGAAAGTTCCTTTTTTTTAATAGGCAAGTCATAATTTACATTTAATTCAGAAGCGTGGATATTTATAAGAATAATATTTGAAATTACAATATTAGAAAGATATTTGATTGTTTTTTTGAATTTCACTTTATCAGTACCAATTTAAGAAAGTTAAAATTTATAGTTACTTTGGAAATTTAAATATACTTAACACAGAAAATTTTTTTTCAAGAGATCCTTTGTTTTGATATTCAGTAGATAAGAATACCATTTGCAGATATACTAAAATACCTAAATATATAAATCAAATTTTATAACGCTTAAAATATGCTTATATTTTAAGCGTCATTCTCATTTTTGAAATAAACTAGTTTTATTGTTACATTTTTAATATGATTTCATTAATTTATTAAAGAATTTTTTTAGCAATATAAATTTTTGCAATTTATAGTTAAAATTTTTTACAATGCTGATATAAAAGACTGTCCTGCATTAAAAATTGCTAACTCAGGATTTCCTTTATAATGCAAATACGATTTACCATAGGCGGAACCTGCTATTGTATTATGTGCAAATAAACGAATTTGTGAAGTATGATTACAAGAAACTGAAATATTTTTAGCTTCTAATTCAACGGCATTTAGTTTTGCTGAGCCAAACATATTTATTTTGAAGTTTTCTACATACCCTATTAAATTAGATTGGCTAGTATCCGTTCCTTCAAAACTAAAATGTTCACCTCTAATGTCTAATACACTTGCACATACTGTGTCTCTTATATACAGAGAATTTAATACATGAGTATGAATTATAATTTGTGGGCGTAGAATAGGACTGAAGTCTTCCTCCATTCGAATATATAATTTACCAAAGGAGTTCACTTCGGTGAGAACTTTAGCGAAAAGGCCTTCCTTGCTTCTGATTTCTAGTCCTTGTGGTTTTCCAACAAAAATTTCGACATCAAAATCGTTTGCAATAGCAATGGATGAGAAATAGCCCAATACTCTATTTTGGTAATATGAATTCATACGAACACCCTTTTTACATTTCTATGTGAATGATTTAATCCAAAGAATTTAGGATGAGTTTAAATATATCAACGACATGCAGACTGCAATAGTAAAGTAACAAAAAAACGAGTTATGTCAATAGTCTAGAAAAGAATTCTTCTAAACTATGCAATTAGACGTTGACTCAAACCTTGTCATTTGCTACTAGTTGCCATCTTCAGTTGCCGTCATTCGCGGCAAGAGGTATTTGACGCAAGACGAAATAAGCGTAAGCTATTAATAATTCTGAGGTTTTTATGAGAGAGAACATACATCCTAAATTTGGCCCATGCGAAGTACACTGCGCTTGCGGTAACACATTTGAAACTCGTGGTACAAAAAATGTGCTAAAAGTAGAAACTTGTAGTGTATGCCACCCATTCTGGACAGGAAACCATAAAGTTCTTGATACTGCTGGGCGTATTGAACGTTTTAACCGTAAATACGCTGCTGCAAAAGCAAATCAAACAAACAAGTAACTGTTTAAAATTAAAAGCAAAAGTAGGGAGCATAACCATCTGGATGCTCCCTTTTTTGCATGTTAAAAGGGTTATTTAAACCTTTCACTGAATTTGATCCTTAATCTATTATATGCCTTTTAAAATTGGAAAAATCTTATGATACAACAGTTAGCTAAAATTGAACGTAGATTTTTAGAGTTAGAGAGTCTTCTAGCAAGACCAGAAGTGATTTCTAATAATTCAGAGTTTCGGAAATTAAGCAAAGAACGTGCAGATCTGGAAGAAACTGTTCGGCTGTATCGTGAATTTAAAAAAATAGAAGAAGAAACAGTATCTACTGAGGAGCTTATTGCAGAAAGCACTGGTGAAATGCGGGATATGGCTTATGAAGAACTCAGGACATTGAAAGAGCGCTATTCTGAGTTGGAAAAAGAACTTTCTATTCATTTGTTACCTAAAGATCCAAATGATGGAAAAAATATTTTCTTAGAAATTCGTGCCGGTGCTGGTGGTGATGAGGCAAGTCTTTTTGCTGGGCAATTATTCAGGGCTTATGCTCGTTATGCTGAGCGTAGGAAATGGAAAATGGAAATTATGTCCCTCAATGAGAATGAATTAGGTGGGACAAAAGAAGTAATTGCTATGATTGAAGGCGAAGGGGTTTACAGCGTTCTGAAGTATGAAAGTGGAGTGCATAGAGTGCAACGCGTTCCTCAAACAGAAGCGCAAGGCCGGGTGCATACGTCTACTATCACGGTAGCTGTCCTGCCTGAAGCTGATGATGTTGAAATCTCTATTAACGAAAATGACTTGCGGATAGATACCTATCGTGCTGGTGGTGCTGGAGGCCAGCATGTAAATAGAACTGATTCTGCTGTGCGTATTACTCACATACCAAGTGGTATTGTTGTTGCATGCCAAGATGAACGTTCACAAATAAAGAACCGTGCAAAAGCCATGAAAATTCTGCAAGCAAAACTTTTTGAAGCTGCAGAAATTGAAAAAGAAAAAGCTTTTTCTGAAGAAAGAAAATCGCAAGTTGGAAGAGGCGATAGAAGTGAACGGATTCGTACTTACAATTTTCCTCAATCCCGTGTAACTGATCACAGAATAAATTATACTATCCATTCAATAGATGCTTTTATGGAAGGTGACATTCAAGATATGCTTGATATGTTAAGGCAATATTATCAAGCAGAAGCGTTAAAGTTACAAGCTGAAGGTAAATAAAGTAATGATGCAAAGCGTTGAGCAAAATAAAAGAGAAACTGTTTGGACTATTCGAGAAATTTTGAATTGGACAACAAAACGGTTTGCAAATAGTGGGATAGATACCCCGCTTTTAGATGCACAATTGTTACTAAGTCATGTTTTAAATTTACCTAAAGTACAGCTTTATATTCAGATAGATAAGCCATTAAATGAAATAGAACGTAAAAAATATCGTGATCTTGTAACAAAAAGATTACAAGGCGTACCTGTAGCTTATTTATTGCAAAAGAAATATTGGCATGAATTAGAATTATTTGTTGATGAAAGAGTTCTAATTCCTCGTCCTGAGACAGAGACTATGCTCGATATAGTTTTGCAATTTTTAAAATTAAAAAATATTTTTCCAACTCTAATCTATGATTTTTGTACAGGATCAGGTTGCTTAGCAATAGCGTTAGCAAGAAAATACCCAAATGCAAAAGTTATTGCTATAGATATTTCTGAAGATGCTTTGAAAGTAGCAAAGATAAATGCAGAACAAAATAAGGTAAGTAATGTTAAGTTTTTGCAACTCGATTTGAATATTGAAGAAAATTATTTATATTTACAGAAAGAATTTGGCTGTGCAGAAGTTATAATAAGTAATCCTCCATATGTAACATTTGAGGAATGGGAAAATTTGGATATCTCTGTAAAAAATTATGAACCCAAATTAGCTTTAGTCAGTGAAGATATGGGGCTAAAAATTGGCAAAAATATTACTAATTTTACTAAGAAATATAATTTACTAAAATCTTCTGAGTATATTTTTACTATGGAATTAGCTCATGATCAGCCTGAAAAAGTTTTAGAGAAAAATATTAAAAGTTATTCGAGCAATCATTCACCTTGGAGTTTTCCTAAAGAGCAGTATTTTTCCTTGTGTGATTTAGAAGATAAAAATCGTTTTTTAGTTTCTTTAAATTATACTGAAAATTAAATGCTATTATCTATCAAAAAAATACTCTCCAACATTAGAACGCACTTGGGGAGCGATAGCGCCTTCTTCTTGTCTATATATGTATTTTCCTGAAACATTATTAGTACAATGTAACCAAACCTCATACTTTGTTATTTTATTTTCAAATTCCTCTTCAGCGGAATAAAATGCAACTGATTCAGTTACTTTTTTATAAATATATTTACCGGAGTATTTTTTTTCACTAGTAAGATAATTATTTATATACGTTCCATCTTTATTAAAGCTAAGTTTCATTAATTCGCCAGCTAAGGGATTTTCTTTAGTAAAAAGTTGAGAAACTCTTGATATAATACTTTTATTTGCAAGTGTGTCAGGTAGTTTGCAATTGGCATAGGAACTAAAAGGTAACATAATAAAAAAAGAACATGAAAATAGATATTTTCCTAAATTTTTCATTTATTCTCCAAATATAAATTTATTATTGCAATAAAAATAAGGTATAATTTTAATTATTGCGTTAATAGATTTATATATTTTTTTTGAACTAGTCAACTGATTTTTCTTTGTATAAAACTAAATCATCGATTAATTTATCAATTGTTGCATACGATAGATTAGGAGTTGTAATAATATGAGCAATATTTTCATATGGAGCTATACTCCATTTTTTTATCATTTCACTAGAAGGTTTTTTAAATAATACTATTGGTGAATACTGATTTGTCCAAGCATGAATTCCATTTTGGAGCATTTTATCTCTAGCATACTCTGCTTTAATTATACATTCTTGAACAATATATTTAAATTCATCATATGTTTTTTGGTGTATAGCACACCAAAGAATTAAAGGAGTGATACCATTTCTTGAGCCAGAAATTGTACAATCACCACTTTTAATATATTCAATATAGTGTTTAATTTTATCAACTACAATCTGGTGTGTAATAAATACACCACATGGAATTGGGGAGCCAATTAATTTATGTCCACTTACAGAAATACTATGAAAATCATTTAAATTTAGTGGTGTAGGTAAATTGCAAAAAGGTAGAATTAGTCCATGAAATGCGGCATCACAATGAATATAGTAATTACATATTTTTTGCTTAATTAATATTTCTTTAATTTTTTGAATGTTATCTATAGCACCTGTCATTGTTGTTCCAATATTAGCTAAGATTATAACAGGCTCGTTGTTATTTTCAGATATTTTTTGCTCTAATTCATTATAATCAATTTCTCCATTTGATAAGACAGGAATACACTTTGATTTGCTTCTTGTTAATTCAATTGCTTTTGCAACACTATAATGACTATGTGAACTGAAATATATTATACCAGTTGGATAATGTGAACGTCCAATATGAATTCCTGTTAAATTTCCTTCTGTGCCACCATTTGTTATATAGCCCCATACATCACTTTCTTTTTTATATAAATTTGCAATAAATTTGATAACATCTCTTTCAAATTCATGTGTATTTAATGTGAAGTTACATTGTATTAAAGGATCACCAATATTATTTAAAGCAAATTCAAAAAATTTACTTAGAACAGAATAATCAAAATTTTGATTTCCAGGATAGCCTGTTATAAATTCTTTATTTTTTTTTAATTCTGAGTATTTTTCTTCTAAAGTATTTCTATAATTTGTAAAGTCTAAGTTTTCCATATAATACCTCAAGGTAAATTTTAATTTTGAGTATAGTATCTGATAAAAATTTTAGATTCAAATTAGATAGTTAATTGGTGTTAAGTTACAAAAAAATAAACTAAAATTAAATTTTTTTATTTTAAAACGAATATATTTAAATACTTTTATTCTCTTATCAAAACATCATTTTCAAAGAAATTACAGATATGTTTATTAAAATATTCTTGACAGTGTAATGCTAATTTTTCGGTAGATAAATTACAGCCTAATAAATTTAGAGTCGTTAAAAACTCTTCATGATTTCTTCCCTGACGATAATCAGGTTCTTTGGAAGGATGGGCTAGTAATTCAGAAATTAAATTCAGGTTTGGTTGAACAAGTAAACTTCCTTGATACACAAGCAAATGTTTTTTTCTAAAAATACTTGTCCCTGCTATTTTTTTGTCTAGGTAACAAATATCACTTATTCCATTTTGTGTTAATTCAGGACAGCCAATATCTTTTAAGGCATTTATCCAAAGTTGATTTATTAATTTGAAATAATTGTGGTTATTAAATACATCTTTTGCATAAAATGCAAAAGTTAAAATTAAGCAACCTTCACCTAGTACCACTGTTCCACCACCCCCCTTTCTGCGGAGGATTGGAACATTTTGTTTAGCACAATTCTGAGTAATGACCTCAGTATCAGCTTTATTTGAACTTGAAAGGACAACTACATTAGCTTTAGTTTCAAAAAAACGAAACAAAAATGGATGTTCTAGTCCATTTTTGAATGCAATTTTTGGCCATAAAGTATTGGGTAAATTTAATACCCAGTTGTCCATCCACATATTAATGAGTTAATATTTCTAAGAGTTCTTGATGAGTCATGCGAGAGATGTAAGGTGCATCTGTAGTGAACCTATCATTTAATTCCGTTTTTATCCATATTGCTTCACAACCAGCTTCTTTTGCTGCAATGAGGCCTCTCTCGGAATCTTCAAATACGATGACTTCTTTAGGTGATAAATTTAAATCTTTTAAGGCTTTTAAATATAAGTCAGGAGCTGGTTTTTTCTTCATACCTGTTTCAAGCCCTATTATTTTATCGATAGGAAGATTTCCATCTGTATATTGAGAGATTATGAGTTCAATTTCTTTTGCTGGGCTGTTGCTAGCTATTGCATTTATCACTTTATTTTGAGTGGCTATTTGTAAGATTTTTGGAATTTCTTTATAAAATTGTGCCTTTTTATCTAAAATAAGCTCCCAATATATTTTTGCTTTTTCTTTGCGAATGGCTTCTGGGTCACAAGTTAAGTGATACATTTCAATTTCTTTAGCCACTCCACCACCAGTATGTGTGAAAGTTTCAAAGTAATCGTTTTCGTTAAGTTGATGATTGCATATTTGAAAAGCTTTTGCATAAGCTAAGTAGTGTACTTTTTCAGAATCACAAAGGCATCCGTCGAAATCCCAAAGTATTGCTTTTTTGCTAAGTATTGTATTTCTTAGAAAATTCAACTTCGCACTCCTTACTTAATGAAATGAGCAAAGGTATAAGCTCATAATAATTGAGCTTCACATAGCTATTTTAACTGCTCTGTGAAATTGCATAGGTAGCATGAAACTTTTTTTTGGGCTAGTTTGAGAATTAAAGAAAAAGATAAATTTCTAAACTTGTAGTTGCGAGCTATAACAAACGTGTATTACTTACGGAAAGATTTGTGCTATTTTTTTATAGCCCATATGAAAGTATTTTCAATGCCTTTTAATTTGGCATATGTAGACATAGATTCTGTTACAGGTTAAATACTTTTTGTTGAATTTTGTTTACGAGGAGAGGATGAACTAAATGAAACGAGTTGTTGTTACAGGCCTTGGTATAGTCTGTCCTGTTGGAAATAATCTAGAGGAATGTTGGGATAATATTATAGCGGGCAAAAGCGGTATTGGGAAATTGACTATGTTCGAACCCCCTGAAAACTGCGTGACTATTGCTGGACAAGTTAAAAATTTTGAGCCAACAAAGTATATGAATGAAAAAGAAGTCAAGAGAAATCAAAGATTTGTTCAATTGGCTGTTGCGGCTGCAAAAATGGCACTTGAAAACGCTAAGTTTGAAATTACTCCCGAAAATCAAAATCATATTGGTGTTTCTATTGGAGTCGGTATTGGTGCGTTAGGATATTTAGAGGATCAATCTTTTATTGCAAGAACAAAAGGTATTAGAAGAGTTTCTCCATTCACCATTCCAGGTTTTATAGGAAATATGGCTGCTGGTGTCGTTTCATCTGAAACAGGTGCCAAAGGGCCAAATGTTTGTATGGCAACTGCTTGCTCAAGCGGAGCTCATTCAATTGCAGATGCATTAATGTATATTCAAACAGGAAGAGCAAAAGCTATGATCTGTGGGGGTGCTGAATCTGCTTTAAGCTTGATTGCTTACGCAGGCTTTGGGCAGATGAAAGCGCTTTGTAGTGCGCATTCAGATGAGCCTGTTAAAGCTTCAAGGCCTTTTGATAAGGAAAGAAGTGGCTTTGTAATGGGTGAAGGATCGGGAATTTTAATTCTTGAAGATTATGATTCCGCTAAAGCTAGAGGTGCAAATATAATTTGTGAATTTGCGGGTTTTGGTGCATCTGGTGATGCTTTTCATTTTACTTCACCAGCTCCAGAGGGAGAAGGTGGTGCGAGAGCAATGCAGCAAGCTTTGCATACTGCAGGATTGAAACCTGAAGAAATTGGATATATTAATGCGCATGGGACATCTACTGAATTAAATGATTTATGTGAAACTCAAGCAATTAAAACTGTATTTAAAGAACATGCTTATAAACTAAATGTTAGTTCAACAAAAAGTATGACTGGACACTTGCTAGGAGCTGCTGGTGGAATTGAAGCAGTATTTTCTGTAATGGCTTTAAAAACTGGAATGATTCCTCCTACTATAAATTATGAAAATCCAGACGAACAATGCGATTTAAATTACACTCCAAATAAATCTGAGCAACGTCAATTAAATGCTGTTTTATCTAATTCATTTGGGTTTGGTGGAACAAATGTTTCTTTAGCTTTCAAGAAATTTATTCCATAAATTTTTTAATTTAAGAGAAAAATGGGCTTATCAATACTTTGATAGGTCTTTTTTTATTTTAAAATTGGTTTAAAATTAAAAGAGTTGGCAAAAATAAATATAACGTACTTTATTTTAAGGATTGGCAATGTCTTTTAAATATTTAATAAATTTTTTTCTGACAATTTCCTTTTTAATAAATGGGTATGGATTTGCAAAAGAAAAGAAAATTATAACAATTGGTTACTTTGTTGCTCCTACTTTTATATATGAAAATGATCGCCAGCAATTAGTTGGTCCTCTGTATGATTTTATTCGAACAATTGAAAGTATAAGTGACTACCAATTTGTGTTTGAAAAATTTAATCATACAAGAATGAGCCATGAAATAAAACTAGGCCATATTCAAATGATGGCCATGTCTGCTAAGCAATTAGAAAATGAGTATGTTATTAATAGTGAAATTCCTTTCATGAAAGATAAGCCTTACTTAATTGCAAGAAGTGATTTTAAATTAAATAAAATAACATCTGTGAAACAACTTGAAAATTTAACAATTGGAATAAAACAAGATGCTGCTATTAGTAATTTTTTATTGGAAAATAAAAGTAAATTAAAATTTGAAACTTCTGCTTCTACTGAATCTATATATTTGTTAATATTAAAACTTTTGGGGAAAAGAGTTGATTTAATTCATGGATATAGTTCTCATGTTTTTATTTATTTAGCAAGAAAAAATAAAATTAGTGATAAAATAAAGCTAGTTGAAATACCAGGGGAATACTCCGCAATTTATTTTGGATTTTCTAAGAAGTTAGATATATCAGATAGAGATAAGTTGAATAAATTAATTAAATATTTATTGCTTGAAAAGAAAATTAATTTAACTGAGCAAATTAAAAATTGGGACGATTAAGGTTTATTTCTAAAATTTTTATCAATTGCTTTAGCTCAGTTATAATATAATTTGTATTAGCATTTTGTTTAGTTTTGAGACCGGTTCTATGCAACCAACAAGTGTCGAGCCCTGCATTTTTTGCACCATGGATATCAGCCTCTAAATTATCCCCAACCATTAACACTTTTTCTTTAGGTATATGTGAATGCTTAGTTAAAGCTAAATGAAATATTTCAGCTTGTGGTTTTCTTACCCCCACTTCTTCAGAGATAGTAACAGATTTAAAATATTTGCTTAAACTCGATGCCTGTAGACGCGGCTTTTGGGTATCTGTAAAACCATTCGTGATAATTCCTATTTCAATATTATTTGCATGAATGATATGGCATAACTGCTCCGCATAAGGGATGGTATGTGTACTTTTGGAAATTTTTTCGATATAAAAATCTGCAAAGATTTTTGGATCTTGTTGAATTTGATGAGTTTCAAATAATTTTTGAAACCGTAGAATTTTCAAGTCATTGGCATTGATGTCGCCTTTTTCCAATAACGTCCATAATTCTTTGTTCAATTTTTGATACTCAAAATATAAAAGATCCTGATGGTAATTTATATTAAAATGAGTAATTGCCTCTTTAAAAGCAATTTTCTGAGACTTGTTAAAGTCAAAAAGAGTATCATCAGCGTCAAAAAATATTAAAGAGTATTTCATTTTTAGGCCTTTCATACCAATAACACAATGAAAGCTAGAATATTGCAAAGCTCTTGTTAAGAAGCAAGGAAAGTTTTCTAATGGCTACAAATTGTTCAGATAATTTAGTATTTATGAACGACTTATTACAAAATAAAACGATAACATATACAGCCACTTTCATTTTCACAGCGGCGGTTATTCATACATTTTGCACAAGTAAAATTAATGCGTTATCGCATAAATTTAAAAAAGGTTCTATGCCTGAAAAATTGCTACACTTTTTAGGTGAAGTAGAGGTTGTTTTTGGATTTTGGGCTTTTATCTTTATTGCATTTCTTTCCATTGTCTTAGGAATGTCTTCAACAATCAGTTTTTTAAACCAACTGGATTTTAAAGAAACAGTTTTTGTTTTTACAATCATGTGTATGTCAGCAACAAAACCTGTAATGAATTTAGCGGATAGGGGTATTACTTACTTATCTATTTTTTTTGGAAAGATATTTTTCATAAATCAAAAAATAGCTTTTTTTTGTTGTATTTTAATTTTTGGTTCTTTATCAGGCTCTTTTATTACAGAGCCAGTAGCAATGACTGTTTGTGCTATGTTGCTATATGAGCACTTTTTTTCTAAATCGGACAATTTGAAGTTTAAGTATTCAATGCTTGGATTACTATTTGTAAATATATCAATAGGCGGTACTTTAACTCATTTCGCCGCCCCCCCTGTTTTGATAGTAGCTAGTACTTGGAAATGGGATGCGGCCTTTATGTTTACTAATTTTGGTTGGAAGTCCATGTTTGCTGTAGTTATAAGTACAATAGTTACAGCATTTATTTATCGAAACGAAATTAAAGCATTGGATAAAAAGCAAGTTCAACTAGAAGAAAAAGAAAAGTCTCCTTATTGGATTATTTTAGTAAATATCTTTTTCTTAGTCTTATGCATTATTTATCATAAATATATCTCTTTCTTGGTTCCTTTATTTTTACTATATATTGGTTGGTATGAGGTAACAAAAGAATATCAAGAGCCTTTAAAAATTAGAGAGAGTTTGTTGGTTGGATTCTTTTTAGGTGGATTAGTTACTTTAGGAGCTTTACAGCAGTGGTGGTTGGTTCCTATTGTAAATATGCTTGAGCCAGTTTCTATGTTTATTGGAGCCACTGCTTTAACGGCAGTGACTGATAATGCTGCGTTAACTTATTTAGGGACACTTGTTCCTAATTTGTCCGATGCAATGAAGTTTTCCCTAGTAGCTGGAGCTGTAGCTGGAGGTGGTTTGACAGTTATTGCAAATGCTCCTAACCCAATTGGGTATGGTATTTTGAATAAAACACTTGGAGAAGATGGTATAAGTCCATTAAAACTTTTTTTAGGCTCTCTTCCCTACACAATATTTGCAATAATGTGTTTATATTTCTTATAATAAATAAAGTTAAGATATATTTTGAAAATTTTTACAACGCATTTTGAATGCTAAAATTGGAAAAAGTTTATTTCCTGTTAAAAATTAATTTTTAATTTTCTTCTTCAATAATACTTTTTGCACCTTTTTTAATAAGAATTAATGTAATGTCATCTTGGATAGGGTAACCATCGTAAAAATTATATATTTCATCTATTACTTTATTTATAATAACCAATGGATTTGTAAATTTAAAATTATTTTTTTGAAAGAATTTCTTTAAGCGATTTTCGTCGTATTGTTCACCTAATTTATTAGCATTTTCAGTCAAACCATCTGTATATAATATCAGCATTGAATCATTTTTGAATTCAAATTTATTAATTTGAATTTCATCTTGATTTTTTGAATTTTCATCAGGAACATGCCCTAGGATATGTCCACTTAGTAATGCTTTTTTAATTTCTATGTTATTTGTATCTTTATAAGAAACGATAAATGGATGATTGTGTCCCGCATTTAAGTAATAGTAATTATTCATGTCTTCATCAAATAATAGCATAGCCATTGTCATACAAAATTCATCATTACCAATTTTTTTTATAAATTGGCTCAGATTTTTATATAGGGTAATTAAATCTATTTCTTCTGATAGTTTACTATTGGCTAAAGATTCAAAATATCCTGAAACAGAAGCAGCAACGACTGCACTACCTGCACCATGGCCAGTTACATCCCCAATTAAGACTAATTTATATTTTCCAATATTGTAAAATCCACACCAATCCCCACCAACTTCACTCGCACTTTGATTAAATAAAGCAATTTTTATGGGATGAGTTATAAAGTTTTCGACATATTCTACTTTAGGAAATAAACCACGCAATGCTTGTTGCGCTGCTTTCATTTCTACTTCTAATCTTAAATTTATTTTTTCTATTTCTCTATTTTTATATTCTAATTCAGCTTTATTTTCTTGCAATTCATTATTTGTTCTTACAATATCTTCAAATGTGGAAAGCAAAAGACCTAATATTTGTCCTTTATTAATAGGAATCATAATTTCTTTATCTAAAAATCTAGCTAATTCAAAATTTTCATTAGTACTATTTAATTTAGATTCTTTTGAAAGTAAAACATCCTTAATTCTTTTTATAAGTAATTCATCTTGATAAGGTTTGGTAATAAAATTATCAGCCCCACATTCTAAAGCATGAATAACTTCCATAGGGTCGCTTAAAGTTGTAAGAAGAATAACAGGTGTTTTTGACTTTTTAGTATCCATTTTAATTTGTTTACATACTTCATATCCTGTTAAGTTAGGCATAATAATATCGCTAATAACGACATCAAAATCTTTTGAAGCAAATAGTGCTAAGCCTTGTTTTCCATTGGTAGCAACTTCAACTTCAAAACCAGCATCTTCAAGGATAAATTGAATTTTTAAAGCTTGAGTTTGGCTATCTTCAATAACTAAGATTCTACTCATGATTTTCCTTCAGTATTACTTACAATACATAATATAGTTTCAACAATTTTTTCCGGAGGTAACACATAAGTAACCCCACCTGTTTTTATTGCTTCATTAGGCATTCCAAATACAAGACTACTTTGCTCATCTTGAGCTATAGTTATAGCACCCTTCTCAAACATTAATTTTAGCCCATCTGCTCCATCTCGACCCATACCTGTTAACAAAACTCCAACAGCTTCGTTTCCAAATAATTTAGCAACAGATTGGAATAAATGTTCTACTGAAGGTTTTAAGTTATGATCAGGAGGGTCATTATTTAACTCAATGCAACCATTTTTTCCGATGACCAGATGATAATGATCGGGAGCTAAATAAACATTTCCTGCTAAAGGGAAAGTTCCATTTGTTGCAATATGGATTGGCATTTCAATAGAAGTTGATAGCCATTTTGCAAGTCCATCTATAAAACCTTCAGTAATGTGTTGGACAATCAAAATTGGAGCTGGAAAATTTTTTGGTAAGCCTTTTAAGATAGTTTCTAATATTGGCGGCCCCCCCGTTGAAGCCCCGATGGCAAGAACTTTAATGTTTTTTTTCACAGGGTTTTCTGAGGTATTTGAAGTTTTATTTGACATCCTATGTCTAACAACAGGAACTTCAGACATTAATTTTACTGTATCAATAAGTTCTTTTTTCTTTTTTTCAGAGTTTTCATTTCCAAATGCAGGTGGTTTTTCTATCAAGGCAACGGCACCTGCAGACATAGCTTTAAAGGTAAGATCTAATAGTTTTGCTTCAAGAGCTGTTACGATAATAACTCTTGTTGGCCAAGCCTGCATTATTGCTTTTGTGGCTTCAAAGCCATTCATTTTGGGAAGTTCTATGTCCATTGTAACAACGTGTGGATGATATTTTTTTACTTTTTCAATGGCTTCTTCGCCTGATTTAGCTGTACCCACAATTCTAATTAAAGGATCACTACTTAATATTTGAATAAGATATTCTTGTGCAACTAATGAATCTTCAACAATAAGAATATCAATCATGTAGTAACCCCCAAACAACTTCTAAAAGATTACTTTGATCGAAACTGCTTTTTACAATATATGCATTTGCTCCAACTTCTAAACCTTTTTCTTTACTTTCTTTAGTGTCTCTTGAGGTCACCAAAATAACAGGCGTTTTTGCAAGTTTTTCGTCGGATTTTATTTGCCTAGTCATTTCAAAACCGTCTAAATTTGGCATATCTACATCAGAAATAATAAGATCAAAATATTCAGCTTTTGCTAAAGATAATCCTTCACTGCCATCTACGGCTGTTATTACCTCGTAACTAGCAGCTTGCAGAACATTTTTTAGCAATGTTCTAGAGGTAATAGAATCATCAACAACTAATATTATTTTTTTCTTTTTCTTTGTAATTACAGCATTTGTTTTTTCAGGATTTAAAATACTCGATCTTGAATTTAAAGAAATTGCAGATTTCATTAAGTCAAACATATTTAAAATAGGAATTACTTTCCCGTTACCTAATATTGTTACTCCAGATATATTTGGAACTTTCCCTAATTTTTTACCCACACTCTTAACAATAACGTCTTGTTCCCCTAGTATTTCATCTACTTGGAAAGCTATATTTTGTCCTGAAAGTTCTGCAACAACAAATAAAACTTTGTCAGGAATTTTTATTGCAGAGTCTTGCTTTAACTCCATATTAAGAACATGTGCTAAAGAAACAGCTGAGACTGATTGATTATTAAATTGAATAACTTCTCTATTTTCAATCGTTTTAATTTGATTAAAAGCTAATCTAATTGCCCTTTCAACATGCACAGTTGGGAACACAAGCAGTTGATTCCAAACACGCACTAAAATTCCACGAAAAGTTGCTAAAGTTGTTGGTACTCTTATTGTAAAATTGGTGCTTTTTCCTTGAACCATTTCTACATGTATGGAGCCTCCTAATTTTTCTATTTTTTCTCTTACTATGGCCATTCCTAAGCCTCTTCCAGATAGATCTGTGATCATATCACTAGTACTAATTCCAGATTCAAAAATAAGATGTATTTGTTCTTGCTCTGTCATTTTAAGTGAATGTTCATAAGAAATGAGACCAGCTTGGATTGCTTTATTTTTTAATTTTTCAAGATTAATACCATTTCCATTGTCAGAAATTGATATTTCAATTTTATTGCCAAGTGTGGCTGATACCGAAATATTAATTGTTCCTTTAGCTGGTTTTTTTCTAGCAATTCTTACTGATGGTTTTTCAATTCCGTGATCTACACAATTGCGAATAATATGAATTAGTGGGTCTTTTATTTCTTCTAGTATGCGTCTATCTAAAACTATTTCGCCATTTTGAATATTTAATTCTACTTCTTTTTCTAAAGAATGCGCTAAATCCCTTACGATTTTAGGGAATAAATCTAAAACACTTGAACAAGGTAACATCAATAGTTTCCGCATGTCTCCTAAAATAGAATCAAGCATGCTATGAAAAGATCGCTGATCTCTATCTAGAAATCCAGTTAAATTAGAAACTTTAATTCCAAGTGATGAAAGAGTATCATTTGATATATGCTCGTTTTTATTGCTTTCTCTCTTATATAAGTCTATTATATTTCCAAGCTCTTTGACAAATACAAGGTGATCTCTTGAATTTATTGCCAGACCTCTTAGTTCTTCAATTTGCAATAGAACATTGTTCAATCTATCAGTTGAAATCCTTATATTACTTTTAGCTATTTCTAATTTAGGTAATTTCTCTTCATCACTAGTTCTTTTTAAATTACTTTCATCTTGTGTATTATTCTTTTTTAATTCGTTTCTTGATTTTTCTTCTTCAACTAATTTGCTTTTTACTTCTTTTTGAAAATTTTCTTCTTCAGTTTTTTTATTGTTAAATACCTCTTGTGCTTTTTTTTCTGGTTCGATTTGTTTGCTAATATTTTTATTATTAGATGAATTTATTTCAGGATTTATTTTCTCATTACTATTTAATTGACTAGCTTTATTTTCTGTCTGTATTTGATTTTGTGCATTAGATAGTTTACTTAATTTTTGGAGTAAGTCTCTACTTAAAGATTTATCTTTATCAGAAATTTCATTATCATTTATAATAACTACTTTTCCAAGAAGATCTAAAAGAGCATGAAATTGATTAAATAGTTCAGCAGATAATTTAAGTTGATTGTTTTTTAGTAGGAAAAAAACATTTTCACATGCATGGCATATTTTTTCTGCTTCTAAACGATTTACTGTTCTTGAAGCTCCCTTTAAGCTATGAAATTCACGAAAAATATTTTCTATAAGAGTTTTTTTTGAATTTTCATCTGTTTCTTTTTCTAGCTCTACTAGAAAAGTTGTCATGTTATTTAAATGTTCTTCTGCTTCAAGCTTAAATGTTTGGAGAAGCTTATTGAGCAGTAATTGCTGTTTTTGATCCATTGTTATACTCTAAATTCATCAACAATTTCTTTTAATAAATTACCTAATCTATTTAATTCTCCAGCGGAAGCTTCTACTTGTTTTGTTGCTGTTACGTTTTGATTAGTAGCTTGGTTTATATTTTGAATAGCAATGACAACTTGATCTACGCCAATAAGTTGTTGCTGACTCGATGCTGCAATTTGATTTGAAACTTGTGCTGCTTCTGAAATGCTTTCAGATAATGTTTTAATTGATTCGCCTGACTGCAATACCTGTTTCATCCCAAGTTCAACAGCTTTCCCACCCTGTTCTGCTGTTAATACTGCTTTTGCTGTCGCTTTCTGCACATCATTTAAAATTGTACGAATTTGTGTTGTGGCCTGTTTAGATTGCTCTGCTAATGCTTTGACTTCTTGCGCAACCACAGCGAAACCTCTACCCAGTTCGCCTGCTTTAGCAGCTTCTATAGAGGCATTAACAGACAGAAGATTTGATTGTTCAGCTAAGTCATTTACAGCAGAAGTAATATCCCCAATAGCTAAACTTTGTTCGCTGAGTTTCATAATACTCTCGGCGATAGTTTCCATTTGTTTTTTTATTTCAGTCATACCTAAAATCGAATCATCAACTGATTTTGCACCAAGTAAAGAAACATCGGAGGCACGTTTTGCTGTATCAGAGACATTTTTTGCTTTTTGCGTAGAGAGTTGCGCAGTTTGTTTTACTTCTTCAATAGTAACAATAGTTTCTCTTACAGCTCCAGATGTTTCGGTTGCTGCAGCTGCGACTTGGCTTGTTACAGACATAATTTCTGTAGCTGATTTTGATAAGACCTGTGAACCTTCTTTCAAACGATTGATGATGATATTTAATTTTTCTACCATCGCGATTAAAGTATGGCCAAGAATATCTTCTTTTGATTCTGGATCAATCTTATAGCGCAAGTTCTGTTTAGCAACTTCATCTAATGCTTTCACAATTTTATGTAAGTAAGCCACCATTCTTGTAAATGTAAGACGTAAGACATCTTTGTCTGAGAGTGCATTTAATCTGATATTTAAGTTACCTTTTGAAATTTCTTCGAGCATGTCTGAGGTTTCACGAATATATTGATTCATTTGAGCAAATGCTCTGAATAAATCTCCAATTTCATCTTGTCTATTGCTGACCTGTGTTGTTTTTGGTAATTCTCCGATTGATATTTTTGCAGCTAAATCCGTAATGTATATAAGAGGATCAGAAACCGAATATTTAATAAATACAAAACCAGTAATTAAACTCGCAATACTTACTATAATTATTGCAACAAACAAATTTCGGGAGGACTCAACAGCAGCTATATTATTTTTTTGCTCAATTTGTAGTTTTTGTTTTGTATCGATTACTATTTCGTCGAGAGTATTATTAATTTTATCCATATATTTTCTATTATTTACACTAATTAAATAATCTTTAGCGGCATCAAAACCTCTTGTTCTTCTTAGTTCTATGGCTTTAGTGTGTTCGTTCATTTTTTCAGCAATAAAGGGTTTAATTGAATTTATTTTTTGCGTCTGTACTTTGTTATCAGTTATTAAATTCATAATATTTTCTATGTCTTTATCTAAAGAATTAGAAGCTTTAGTGAAAGGCCCTAAATAATCATCAAAAGCTGTTATAACAAAACCTCTTTTCCCATCTTCTGCTAGATAAAGTGTAGTTCTTAATTTTTCTATATCATTGAGTAGTTCATTTGATCTTGAAATTTCAGTATAAGAATCCATTAATTGGTTAGTATTTTTAAAGATAATTACTGACATTAAGATAAAAATACTAACCATTAAAAGTATGAGCCCAGTAATTTTATAGCCAATAGTCCATTTCATATCAATCTCCAGTAATTTAACTTAATTTAATATCATTAATAAATTTTATGGCATCAATAATAACTAATTGATCTTTAGTAACTCCAAGTAAAAATTCTGATCGAATATCAGTTAAAGTGGGGACTCCTTGTTTAATTTCGCTCTTATTCAATAAGTAAACTCCAACTATATTATCTACCAGAATTCCTAACACTAAATTATTTTGTTCAATAACAATTACTTTCTGTAAAGTTTGTAATTCTTTTTTTGGAATTTCAAAAAGATTTTTAAGATCAACAACCGTAATTACTTCTCCTCGGATATTCATTACTCCTAATATATATTTTGGTATTGACGGAAGTTGGGTAAATTCCTTTAAAGAATAAACCTCTCTTACAGAAGTTGATTCAATTGCGTATCTTTCATCAGAGAGTTGAAATTCTACAATTTCAACTGTTTCAAAATTGGTTTTTTCTTCATCCAATGAAATTGCAAGCTCAACAGCTCTTTTTTTCAGAATTTCTTGTTCTTTTTCTTTATTCATCAAAATTATTTTCCTTAAAAATTAAGCAAATATTTTCTATTAAATATTCAGCATTGATATTTGATGAGCCTGGTAATATATTATTTTTATTTTCCGTTTCTAATAATAGTAATGCATTTTCAAAATGTCTGCGTGATTTTTTAGTTTCATTTATACTTAAATATATATTTCCCAAATCAAAATGCGCTAAAATATATTTGCTATCAAGGTATAAAGTCTTTTCATATTCTATAAGAGCTTCATCAATTCTATTAGTTAAATTTAATATTTTTGCTTTTAAGTAATGATAACTTGGATTTAATTTATCTGTGTTAATTGCTTTGTCACATTCTCTTAGAATATTATTAATATCTTTCTTGTCTTCTTCTATTAATTTAATTAATGTTTCATAATAGTTAAATTCTTTTTTTGCTTCTTTTATTTTTTCATTTTTTTCTATTTTTGAATCTTCTTCAGAATAATCAAAGTTATTTAAATTTTTTTGAAAGTCAAAAGAATGATTATCTAAAGAATTTTTTAATAAATTAATTTCATTTTTTGCGTAAATAATTACATCTGGATAAGAAATATATTTAAATTGCGGAAAGTATTCGGGTGCTGTTTCTGTTGCACCTACTAGGAGAATTCCATTTTTATTTAAGCAATTATAGAACTTAGAAATAGTATTTTTAATTTGAGTAGAGTCAAAATAAATTAAAACATTTCTGCATAAAATTAAATCTAAATTTTGTAATGCTAAAGGATAATGTGTATCTATAAGATTAAGATTATAAAATTTAACCATAGTTTGAACTTCAGAATTTATTCTATATTTTCCATTAGATTCTTTGGTAAAGTAACTTTTTAACCATGCTGGAGATTGTCTAAAAGACCATTCGGAATAAATCCCATTTTGTGCACGTTCAAGATAATTTTTATTAAGATCGGTTCCAATAATTGAAATATTCCAATCAAATAAATTAATATGTAATCTTTTTAACAAAATTGCTATAGAATAAACTTCTTCACCAGTGCAGCAACCAGCAGACCAAATATTGATTTCTTTTTTTCCGAAATTTTTATTTTCTATTATTTTTAAAATAATTTCTTCAAGGACTTCAAAACTTCTTATGTCACGAAAAAAATAAGTCTCTCCAATTGTAATATGTGCAACTAATTGTTGGAATTTTTCTTCTGAAACTGGATTTTTAAGGAAGTCATTTACAAGTTCTTCTACTGAAATACAATTTCTTTCTTTTGCTAAATTTGCTAAATTACGTTCAAGATCGACTAGGCGTTCTGTAGGGAAAAAAATACCTAACTGACGTGAAATGTAATTTCCCATTTCAACGAGAAGTTCTCGTGGTAGTTGTTTTTTTTCCATCTAAACCGCCAATTTCCTTGTTTTTATTGAAAAAAACAATTTGGTTCAATAAAAAAAATGACTCCTTGTTTGAAATTCATCATACCATTTAGGATATCTTTTTCTGAGGTAATAATTTCCGACTCTGATATTTGTACTTTTGTTCTTTGAATCACGTCATGCACGGTATCAACCCATAAGCAGATTGGTTTTTTCCCTTTTCCTAAAATAAATTGATCATAAATTGAGAGATCTTTTTCTGGGAGGTTGAGAAGTTTTCTGATATTAAAAACTTGGACGACTTTACCATGAATATTTATTACACCTTTTATATGTTTAGCTGCCAAAGGTTGTTCTGTTATTTCAACAGATCTAAAAACTCTTTCAACAAAATTAAGAGGTACTGCAAAAATTAAATTATGTAGTGAAAATGTGAGAAAGTGATTTACTTCTTCCATGTGTCCCTTTTATAATGAATTTATTTAATTTTACTTTATTCAATTTTTTTTAAATATATACTGAATTGTCAATGTAGGAAGAAATTTCCCAAAAAAATAAATACTTTTAAAATTTATATTAAAAGTATTTATTTTTTGTAATTTCTGAATTTTTTTACTAACTAATATTAGTTAAGAAAAGATTTTTTACTTAGGGATATAAGTTTTGGTAAAATTTATATAAGCCTTTGACACATATGCACTTGGAAACATCTCATTTTGATTTTTAGCAAAAGGATACCAGTCAGAAAAAGAGTAATCAGCTGGTTGAGGATATTTAAATTTTTCACCAAATTTACTAATACATTTATTTTGTAGTTCATTATATTTTCCTGCACCTTCGCTAAGGAAAAAATAATGAAAAGCATATCCTGCATGATAGTCGGTATGTACACCCCAGTAACCCGTAGCTGATTCATTTTCCAACCAGTGATAGCTTTTTTTATTTTCTGCACAAATAACAGAAGTACTTGAGCTTTGTAACCAGCCTCTAAAGTCTTCAATAAATAAAGCAGAAGCGCTAAATTGTAAAAATATAATTGATATTAGAAGGCCTGTCTTTATTAGCATATTTTTCATTTTATTTTCCTTTAGAAGTTGATTAATAAGACCCACTTATTTGGGAATAATATTTTTTATATTTTGTGATATACTTAGTCAATAAATATATTAATTAATTTTATTATTTAATATGATAATATTATATCTATTTGTATTCCTATACATTAATGTCTTTTTTTTAATTTAGATATATTTTAAGTTATTTAACATTAGTCATTTCTATAATTATATAAATATGTAATTTAATTTTTCCAAACATACTTTTCTGAATAAAAAATTATTTATTTTTGATTTATTAAATATATAGTTAAAATATTTTAAATTAAATCAATCTAAACAAATAGAAAGGATTGGATATTACGTAGCTTTAAATAAAAAATTACATGTTTTCTAATAACTGTTCAGTTGAACTTTCGGGGTTTTTAGTTTGTTCCTGCATTTTGTGCTGATAATATGGCAAGTAATTTGGTAATAGTGCTGAATTTCCTAAAATAATATCAGCTGATTTTTCTGCTATCATCATTACTGGTGCATAAATATTACCATTGGTAACAAAGGGCATAACAGAGGCATCGACAACTCTAAGATTCTTAACTCCATGAACTTCCATTGTTTTAGGATTCACAACAGACATATAATCTTCACCCATTTTGCAGGTACATGAAGGATGCAAAGCTGTTTCAGCGTCTTTAGCAACCCAATCTAGAATTTCGGAATCACTTTGAATGTTCATGCCTGGAGACGTTTCTCCTCCATTAAATTCTGCAAAAGCTGGCTGATTTAAAATATTTCGCGCACAGCGAATAGCCTCAACCCATTCTCTTCTATCTTGGTCTGTAGAGAGATAATTAAAAACAATACTTGGGTGTTGTCTTGGATTATTAGATTTTAGCTTAATTCTTCCTTTAGCGTCTGAATTCATAGGGCCAATATGGACTTGATAGCCATGCCCTCCTGACGGCGAAGAGCCGTCATAGCGAACAGCTAAAGGTAGAAAATGAAATTGAATATTAGGATAAGTTACAGAATTATTGCTTCTGATAAAACCACCTGCTTCAAAATGGTTAGTAGCAGCTGCTCCTTTACGTTGAAATAACCATTGAAAACCTATTTTAGGTTTATTCCACCATTTTAGAGCGGGATACATACTAACAGGTTGCTTACATGCATATTGAATATAAACTTCTAAATGATCTTGCAGATTTTCCCCTACACCAGGCAAGTCTTCTACAACTTTTATGTTGTGTGAGGTTAAATCTTTTGCATTACCAACCCCAGAAAGTTGAAGTAACTGTGGGCTATTTATCGCCCCTCCGCTGCAAATAATTTCTCCAGCATAAACCCTTTTGGTCATTCCATATTGTTGGTATTCAACACCAATTGCTCTTTTGCCTTCAAAGATAATTTTATTAGTAAATGCTCTTGTTTTGACTGTTAAGTTACTTCTTTGTCTTCTAATTGGATGAAGATACGCCCTTGCTGCAGAAAGTCTTCTGCCTCGATAAATATTGCGGTCAAATTTTCCAAATCCTTCTTGACAGTAACCATTTACATCTTCGGTGAGTGGATATCCTGCTTGCTGAACTGCGGAGAAAAAAGCTTGAAATAGTGGATTTGTGCAAGGTCCAGTTTCAAGCAGAAGTGGACCAGTAAATCCATGAAAATGATCTGCTCCAAACATGCGGGTTTCAGCGCGGTTAAAATAAGGTAAACAATGCGGAAAATCCCAATGCTCTAAGCCTTTTTGGGTGGCCCATTTTTGATAATCTAATGGATTCCCGCGAATATAAATCATTCCATTAATTGAACTACAACCACCTAAAACTTTACCTCGTCCATGGAAAACTTTTCTTCCATTCATAAATGGCTCAGGATCTGTTTCATAACACCAATCATACATTTTGTTGCCAAGTGGATACATTAGGCCAGCAGGCATATGGATAAAGATATCCCAAATGTAATCTGGTCTTCCTGCTTCTAAAACAAGAACTTTCTGCTCAGGATTTGTACTTAATCTATTTGCTAATACACAACCTGCTGATCCGCCGCCAATTATTATAAAATCATATTGTTTTATCGCCATAAGCAAAATCCTTTGCATTCATCACTGCCGTTTTAACTAAGGAGTGAAAGTAAGCTACTCCATTTTCTTTTTCTGGATTCAAAATTCCTTTTTGATAAATACCTACTTCAAGATTTTTTTGCACTAATTCACAAATAGAGATGTCTTCAATTGTTATTTTTTCTACAAATTTTATAAATTCAACTCTTTCATTTTCTGTAACATTATTTTTAAATCTAAATTTATATGTAAGCTTTGTTTGATTAACACTTAATGGATTAATTTGAATTGTATAATATGCATTTTCATAACAAGGTAAACCTAGATTAGGAAAATGCCATAACCAAAGACCTTGCTGTTCACCTGATTCAGAAGAATGTTTTCTTTCACAAGAATGGACGGAATAGTTTTCTTTATTTTCAACCTTATATTTTTTTAAATAAAAGTCTCTATTGAATATAGGATGAATTGTTGTGCAGTGATAACATTCTTGATACCCATCTAACCATGTTTTCCAATTGCAATTAGCTATTTTTTCCATTTGCCCAAACAGATTATATTGACTCATGTCATAATTTGCAGTTTCAAATTCATTTTTTACAGGCGCAATAAAGTTTTCAAATGAAATAGAATTTTCTGCATTTAAGTTTACAAAAATTAATTTTTTTAA
This sequence comes from Pigmentibacter ruber, assembly GCF_009792895.1. Taxonomy (NCBI): domain Bacteria; kingdom Pseudomonadati; phylum Bdellovibrionota; class Oligoflexia; order Silvanigrellales; family Silvanigrellaceae; genus Pigmentibacter; species Pigmentibacter ruber. The sequence goes on along the minus strand of NZ_WSSC01000004.1, from coordinate 379,628 downwards.
TTTTCCAATTGTTACTTCATGAAGTTTTTCAGAGCAATTTTGTTTAACAGTATTAATATCAAACATAGGAGTTGCTATTAGTTCTCCTGATAGATTATAAGTCCAACCATGATAGCGACAAGTTAAAGATGAATTTTTAATATTTCCTTTTTTTTCGCTTAGAAGTGGAGCTGCTCTATGCAAACAAAAATTATGAAAAGCAAAATAATCTGTTTCTGATTTCTTTACTATGACAAAAGGAAATCCTGCAATTTCAAGATTAATATAATCACCAATGTTTTTAAATTCAGATTCATCTGCAGCATAAATCCACTGTTTTTTAAAAATTTCTTGTCGTTCTAATTGAAAAATATTATTTTTTGTAAACCAATCAACAGTTAAAGTGTGTATTACTTCATTGCTCATAATTAAACCTCACGAATATATTTGGTGATGCCCAACTTCAGTGGTAAATTTTTTAACAATTTCGCAACTAGGGTTTTCAATTAAATCTTTTGCTGTCCCAATTTGGAGGATACGTCCTGAGTCCATAATTGCTATTCTTGATCCAATTCGAACTGCTTCTGAAAAATCATGTGTGACAAAAATAACTGTTTTTTTTAAATTATATTGCAACTGAATGATTTCTTCTTGTAAATGTTTTCTGTGCAACGGATCTAGTGCGGAAAAAGGTTCGTCCATCAAAAGTACATCAGCATTTGTTACAAAAGCTCTAGCTAGTCCAACTCTTTGCTGCATTCCTCCTGATAATTCGTGTGGATATTTATTTTTCCAATCAGATAATCCAACAAGTCTTAGTTTTTCTTCGACTTGTTCTTTTATTTCATTGGTTTTTCTTTTTTGTATTTCTAATGGATAAGCTACATTTTCAGCAACAGTTTTCCATGGCATTAAGCCAAATTGCTGAAACACCATTGAAATTTTATGTTTTCTGATTTCTAACAGTTCTTTTTTTGAGCAATGCAAAATATCAAAAATTTGATTTGATGTAGGAGATTTAAATTGAATAGACCCTCTTACGTGTCCATGATCTCTCCCATTCATTCCATTAAAACAACGCAGAAGTGAGGATTTTCCGGAACCTGAAAAACCCATTATAACTAATATCTCACCATGATATACTGTTAAATCTACTTTCCTCACAGCAACAATTTGATTAAATTCTTTATGAATTTGATCACGATTTTTTCCAATATCTAAAGCACTAAATGCGCGATATGTATTTTTACCAAAAACGAGATCTAAATGATTTACATTAAAACATTCATTTGTCATGTTGCTTCACCAGTTTTCTTGTTTTTTGACACTGAAAGTATTCTATCTAATAAAATTGCAATAATAACGATAGATATTCCAGCTTCAAAACCTTGAACAATATTTACAGTGTTTAATGCTTGTACAACAGGTTTTCCAAGCCCTTCAGCCCCTACTAATGCAGCAATAACAACCATTGATAATGAAAGCATAACGCATTGTGAAATTCCGGTTAAAATAGAACTTTTAGCTGAGGGAAATTCAACTGAGATTAATTTTTTCCATTTACTTGCTCCAAATGCGTCTGCAACTTCAAGTAAAGAAGGAGGTACTTTACTTATTCCTAAATAAGTTAACCGAATTGTAGCAGGCATTGCAAAGATAATTGTTGAAAACAATCCTGGAGCCATTCCTAGTCCAAAAAGCATTAATGTTGGAATTAAGTAAACAAATGTTGGAATAGTTTGCATTAAATCTAAAATTGGACGTAAAATGTAATAAATGAAGGGATGATGAGCACATAATATTCCCAGAGGAATTCCGATTAAAGCTGATATCGTTGTAGAAAAAATAACGAGAGTTAATGTTTCTAAAGATTCTCTCCAGTATCCTAAGTTAAAAATAAATAATGCTCCAATAATTATTAAGACTATAGTTTTTAAATTCCTTTTAAAGATAAAGGTAATAATTAGTAAAATAGAAACCAAAAGAATGGGATTAGAAATTTCAAGAAAATCTATGATTTTTCCGAGAAAATTATTAAAAACATCAGAAATATTACGAAAGTGATATTCAGATAAATTAACAATTTTATTTACTATGTCTTGTACAAAAAGACCAATTGGTATTTTATCCATTTTGGAACTCCAATATTAATTAAGGATTCATAGACGCATATTTTTTTTGAAATTCTGCGAAGCTCAAAACATTTTTATCTACCGTTTTAATTTCATGGATCCAGGGTTTCAGTTTTTCGAAGTTATTTTTTATCCAGTATTTTGCAGCATTATTTGGAAGCATTTTTTTATCTAGAATTAGTGACATAATTTCTTGTTCTTCATCAATTGTTAATTGATATTGACGAAAAAATTTTGCGAGTTCAGGACATTCTTTTGAAAAATTTTTCCTACTATTAATGTAAACTACAGATTCCCCTTCATGTGGACCAAAGTACTTATCTCCCCCATCAAGGTAACGCATTTTTATCATTTTATTCATGGTATGCGGTTCCCAACCAAGAAATACAATCCATTTATTTCTTTTTACAGCTTGAATTACTTCCATCAACATTGCTTGTTCGCTGGATTCAATAAGTTTCCAACTTTGTAAATTAAAAGCATTACTTTTAATCATTTCTTGAATATTTCTATTGCCGTCATTTCCTGGTTCTATGCCGTAAATCTTTCCTTGAAACTGTTCTTTATGTTGAGCAAGATCATTGAAGTTTTTTACTCCAGCATCATAAACGTATGCAGGAACCGCAAGAGTATATTTTGCTCCTTTTAAAACTGTTCCTATTGTTTCAACTGATCCTTGTGCAAGATATGGTTTTATGTCCGCTTTCATTGACGGCATCCAGTTACCTAAAAAAATATCAATATCTTTATTTTTCATTCCAGCGAAGGTCATTGGTATAGAAAGAATTGTTGATTTTGTTTCGTAACCATAAACAGAAAGTATTTCTGTGGCTACAGCAGTAGAAGCTGAAATATCAGTCCATCCAATATTTGAAAATCGTACTTTTTTGCATTCAGCAAAAATATTTTGTTGAAATGAAATTGCTCCAAAAAATAATAATGTACAATTAATTAAATTACGCATGCAGATATACCTCAATAAATGAACAAGAGCTTTTTATTTCAACGTTATTTTATTCATTACAGGATATTTAAATTTTTGTCTATTATCTCATATTTTTGATTAATTGAATTAAATTTATATGAATGGTAGTCTAGTTATTTATATGTACTTTATTTTTTTGTATTTTAAAATTAGTTTATTTAACTAATGTGTGTTTTTATTTATTTTTAAAATTAATAAAATTTTGTTTTTAGAAAGTATACTATAGATTTCCAAAGAATAAAATAATGCTTCAATATTATTTCAATTAAAGTAACTAAGCTCTACCCGCTCCAATACTTTTTGGGTCGAATGTTAAACGTAAAGCTTCTCCAATAAAATTTAAACTGGCAACAATTGAGAATAAGGCAAATGCAGGAAAAAAAGCTAGAAATGGATTTGTTGTTAAATAATCACGCGCTGAATTTAGCAAACCTCCCCAACTAACATGTGCTTGACTTACACCTAAGCCAAGAAAACTTAAACCCGCTTCAGCAATTATAACGCTTGCTAAAGAAAATGTAGCTTGTACTGCTAAAGGTGAAATTGTATTAGGAAAAATATGTTTAAACATAATTCTATTATTAGATGCTCCTAAAGACTTTGCGGCAACAACAAATTCTCTTTCTTTAAAAGAAAGAAATTGCCCTCTAACTACGCGAGCATAGCTGACCCAGCCAGTAATGCTTAAAGCAACAACTACATTAAGTAATCCACCGCCAAAAAAAGCCATTATAGCTATCGGGAGAACCATAGGTGGGAAAGCTAAAAGTATGTCAATAAATCTAGAAATTAATATATCTATTTTGCCACCAAAAAATCCAGCAATTGCTCCTAATGGAATTCCAACAAGTAAACTCATAGTAACGGTAAATATACTCACTATGAGTGAAGTTGATGCACCATTCATAATTAATAAACTTACACTTTGACCATTTCCATCAACTCCAAGCCAATATTTAATCGAAGGATCTTGTAATCTATCCTGTAAACTAATTGGAATATTTGCAAAAGTGGGAATTAAAATTGGAACAAGCGCAATTAAAATCCAAAAGAGAAGAATACAACCAGAAAAAATTGTAGTTTTATCTTTAGCAGCTATTTTAAAAAAGCGGAGTGTAATTTTTTTCATGTTAATCTTACCCTTGGATCAAAGACGCGATATAAGATATCTACCAAAAGGTTACAGGCAACATAAATAGTTGCCATAATAATTACACACCCAGAAACAATATTATATTCGCGTTGCTGAACAGCTTCAACGACTAAACTACCTAAACCAGGCCAGTTAAAAATTTGTTCCGTTATTACTGCTCCACTAAGTAAAACTCCAAGTTGCATTCCAAGAACTGTTAAAGTTGGTAAAAAAGCATTTCTTAAAGCATGTTTTGTAAGAACAATAAACTGAGATAATCCTTTACTTTTTGCAGTTCTGATATAGTCTTCCTGAAGTACATCAACAATACCGCTGCGAATCATTCTACTCGAAAAAGCTGCGAGCGAAGCGCCTAAAGTAACGGATGGCAGAACAAATGAACTTGGCCCTTCATTACCCATTAAAGGAAAGACATCAAATTTCACAGCAAAAATCCACATTAAAACGGGTCCAATAATAAAACTAGGAGCTGAAATTGCGAGCAGCGATAGGACAGCTGATGCTTTATCTGTAAACTTACCAGCGTTTGCTGCACTGATAATTCCAATTATAGTTGCTAAAAGTATAGAAAAAAGAAAAGCAACAGTAGCTAATTGAATAGTCTCCCAAAGACGAGGAAGGATAATTTCACTTACAGATGAATAATTAGCATAACTTTTTCCTAAATCTCCCTGACATAAGTTCACTAAGAAATTAAAATATTGTTTCCAAATTGGCTCATTAAAACCATATCGGGTGAGCCATTCCAATTTATCAACTTCAGACGCGTCAACTCCTAAAATGCTGTCGGCGGGGCTTCCGGGAATCATTCTTTGCAGAAAAAAAACGATAGTGGAAACTCCCCACAGAACGGCGAGTAATTGGAAAAAACGTTGAACTAATACTTTAGCCATTTTGTTCCTTTACTTTTTGGTAACATTCACTAAAGACCAGTATCTACCATCTGCATAAAGTCTAAATCCCTCAATATTTTTTGAAACAACAGCTACATTAAGACTATGCCATAAATAAATATAAGGAAGCTCTCCAGCTAATAAATTTTGTGCTTGATCATAAATAACTTTTCTTTTTTGATTGTTAACTTCTTCTTTGCCTTCTTGAAGGAGTTCATCAACTTGTGGATTAGAATAGGCTCCTCTATTTCCTCCTGCAGGCGGTACCATATTTGTAGCAAAAACAAAACGTAAGTGATCAGGATCTTTAAAACCAACCCATGGAGAAATCCAAACCTTGGCAATGCCTTTTTTTACTTGTTCAGCAAAAACACTATTTTCAAGCATTTCAACAGTAGGAGCAAATCCTACATCTTTCAAATTCGCTGCGATTGCTTTTGCAACTTCAACGATGGATTTATTGCTATTTGAAACTTTAATTGGAAACGCAAGTGGCTCTTGGATACTTGTTTCTTTTAATAATGTTTTGGCTCTTTGAGGGTTAAATGGAATTTCAGGAATAGAGTTATCGTAAAAATAGTTTGTTGGAGGAAACATACTATTTGCAAGTATCCCTTGCCCTTGCATTCTGAATTGTAAAATACTTTTTCTGTCAATTGCATATGCGATTGCTTGGCGTACTTTTAAATTACTAAAGATTGGATCTTTAAAGTTAAATGCTAAATAAGTTGTGGATAATTTGGGTGCACTAAGTACATTAAATGTGTCTTTTTTTGTATTTTCAATTAAAGTTATTTTGTCAGGATCTATTGCATTTTGTGCAATGTCTATATCTCCTCGAATTAAAGCTGCGTAACGAGTTCCACTGTCAGTAATAATTTTGAACACAACTTCTTTTATTTTAGGTTTGTCACCCAAATTGTAATGGTCGTTTTTTTCTAAAATCCATTCGGAACTAGAAGTTGACTTTAAAATAAAAGGGCCACTTTCATAACCTTTATTATCTACTTCGTTGGGAGCTGCATTCAAGGCTGCATCTTTTGGTAAAATTCCTACCACTAAATTATTTAGAAAAGAGACATCTGGAGAGTCTAATTCAATATGAATTTGATGTTCGGAAATGGCTTTGAATGAAGTCACACTGCTAAAAGCTGCTTTTCTTGGGCTTGGAGGAAAATTTCCTTGGGGAGCGATAATTTGATTATATGTTGCTTCAACATCATAAGCGGTGATTTCTTTTCCATTAGAAAATTTAATGCCCTTTTTTAGGTAAATATTCCATGATTTATTTGATAATGTTTTAATTTCATTGACTAATATGTATAATATTTGTCCTTGTTCATCAAAGCTAATTAATGGTAAAAATCTTATATTTTCAATATATTGACTATTCGCGTCAGATCCAATAATTCTTGGATCACCCGAAGTGATTTTTGAATCTAGTGCTACTGTCACAATGTCTTTAGGGTTTTTTGCTGATTGTGAGTTTTTACGGATGGTTGAGTAATAAACTATGAAAGCCACCAAGCATGCTGAAATAATTGTTATTATTATTCTTTTTGGTGTGTAGGTAAGAGTCATTTCAATCTTCTCCAAAAGCAAGCGTTCTAAAACCTTATCAATTAACACATTTTAAGATGGTAGGAAAAACGATGCAAACTTCAGACGATCAGTTTAAAAACGTGTTGACGCATGCTTAAGCTATTGCTACAAGCATGTGTTATGCTGTATTTTTAAAGGCAGTGTTTTTATTTTCCTTTTGCTCTTTTAAAGGATGCATTATGGCTCGTATTTCAGTTCAAGATTGTCTAGATCAAATTCCTAATCGCTTTGCAGTGGTTATGCTAGCTGCTCGTCGCATGCGCCAACTTCAAAAAGGTAGCGATCCCTTAGTTGAATGTAAAAATAAAGAAGCAGTTACTGCTTTGCGTGAAATAGCTGCAGGAAAAGTAGGAATTAAAAATGCTGAGATTGTTCCTGGTTTGCAATTACCAAACAAGGTTAAATAGCTCATCTCCTTATTTTATTTATGAGTTTATATTTCCCACTTTTTAGACTGGATTCTGTCATTTATACAGTTTCCAGTTTTTTATTTTGAGATAAAAGGAATTATAATTTATGGCTAAAGCGTGTCGATATTTTACCACTCCTATATATTATGCTAATGGAAACCCACATGCTGGCCATGTTTATGCAACTATACTCGCAAGTGTGTTGAAGGCTCATTATCAGCAAAGAGGTGAGCAAGTAAAATTTTTAACTGGTCTTGATGAGCATGGTGAAGCTGTACAAGATAAAGCAAAAGAGCTTGGAGTATCTCCACAAAAATTAGTAGATAATATGGCTCAGCTTTGGCAAGATGAGTTTAAAAAATTTGGCTTAAACAATGATATTTTTATTAGAACAACTGATAAAAACCATGTAAAAAATGTGAGTGATATATTAACTTATTGTTATAAAAAAGGTGACATATATTTTGGTGAACATGAGGGGTATTATTGTATTAAATGTGAAGGTTTTTTAAATAGCAATGAAAGAGACGAAAATAATAACTGTCTTGTTCATAAAAGACCTACAGAATTAAGAAAAGAAAAAAATTATTTTTTTAAGACATCAAAATATAAACAAAGTTTAAGAGAATTAATTTCACAAGGAAAAATAACTCAGCAAGAAAGATATATTAATGAATTACTTTCTATGCTTGATAGTTTAGAAGGTGATCTCAGTATATCTCGTCCAAAAACAAGATTAACTTGGGGTGTAGAATTACCTTTTGATAAGGAACATGTCGCCTATGTTTGGTTCGATGCTCTACCTAATTATGTTACAGGTATAGGTGGTTTAGAAGAATCAAGAACAAGTCCTTTTTGGAATAATGCTTATCATATATTAGGCAAAGATATTTTAAAATTTCATGGTATTTTTTGGCCAGCTATGTGCTTGTCTTTAGATATCCCGCTACCAAAATTACTTGTTACTGGTTGGTTGCTAAAAGATGGTCATAAAATGTCTAAAAGTCTAGGAAATGTTGTTACAGTGGAACAAATTTTACATTATGGTAGAGATATGTTTGTAAACTTTGTTTATCGTGCAACAAATCCTGGGGAAGATATTGATATATCATGGAAGTCATATTTTGAAAGATATAATTCTGATCTTGCCAATGGAATTGGTAATTTATTATCTCGTACTTTAACGATGATTGAAAAATATTTTTCTAAAGAAATTCCTAAATACTATGAAAGTAAATTGCTTTCCGAACAAAACGAAATAGTAGAAGCTTGTAAAAATGCTATCAATATAGTAACAAAAGCTTTTGATGAATTCAAATTATCAGATGCTTTAAATGAAATTTCTTTGCTTGTTTCTTTGGCGGATAAACATATAGCACAACAAAAACCTTGGGAAATAGCTAAAATTATTGATGATAATTCAAAAGTACAGTTGGCAAATATTTTAGCTACATGTGTTACTGTATTAAAAACTGTTGGATATTTAGCTTACAGCTTTTATCCTGAAAAAATGAAAGAATTGCTTGAAAGTGTGGGAGAAATTAATGTCCCAGTTTCAGAACACTTTAATAGAGCTAGCAATTGTTTGAATATTAAAGCAGGATTTATCTGTGAATCCATTCCTAAATTATTTAATAGGATAGATATTCAAGCTGAGTTAGCAATACTAGAGCCTAAAAGTAGTAATGAAAAAAATAAAGTAAAAAATTCTGAGACTAAAGTTATTGGAAAAGAAAAAATGAAAGAAGAAAAAGTAACACAGACAAATACTCAAGTTACGGAAACAATCCAAATTCAAGATTTTTCTAAAGTCCAAATGCGTGTTGGAACTGTTATAAGTGCTGAATGTGTTGAAGGTTCTGATAAATTATTAAAACTTTCTGTTTCATTAGGAGAATTGGGAGAACGCGTTATTTTTTCTGGAATACGTGAATGGATTAAGCCAGAAGAAGTAGTAAATCATAAAGTAATCATTGTCTGTAATCTAGCGCCGAGAAAAATGCGTTTTGGAACAAGCGAAGGAATGATGTTATCAACAGATACTTTAGATGGTAAAGTAAATCCTGTATTTCTACCTGAATATTTAAAAGAAGGTGCAATTTTAAGCTAAGAAATCAACAAGAATTTTTACATGGAGTGAATATGAGCTTTAATTATAAAGCAATTTTTGTAGATCTAGATGGTACTTTGTTGAATTCGCAAAAGAAAATTTCATCTAGAAATTTAAAATGTTTGAATGAGTTAATTTCCCAAGGTGTAAAAGTTATTGTTTCAACAGGAAGAACAATTAAGTCAGTAAAAGCAGTAACTGAAGGATTAAATTTATGTGAGCCAGTTATTACTTTAAATGGGAATGATATCAGGAAAAATATAGCTGATGATTATTCAATGTTACTTTCTTTTATAGATAATCATTTACGAGATGCGATTTTTAATATGCTACGGCAATATTTGAATCAAGGTGCGAATAATCCTATTCAAAATATCTTAGTTGATACTTCAAAAGGCTTTTATTGTTTGCATCCAAATTTATTAGATAGTAATGAATTTGCTTCACATTATGACACTGATGTTATGCAACTTGATTTAGATAATCCTCCAATGGATTCTGTTGTTAGTTTTTTAATTTTATTATCTCCTGATAGTGATAGAGAACTTTTTTTAGCTACACAAAGTAACTTTTTTCAAGAAAAATATAATGCAAAATTCTGTACTTTTAATGGTTGGCCATGGATAGAAATAGGCTCTCCTACCGTTAATAAAGGTACTGCTATGCATATTGTCTGCAATTATTTAGGAATAGATATTAAAGACGTGATCGCCTTTGGTGATGGTGAAAACGATGTTGAAATGTTACAACAAGCTGGACTCGGTGTTGCGATGGCAAATGCTGATAGTCATGCTTTAAAAATAGCGAAGGCGAAAGCGCTATCTAACGATGAAGATGGGGTTTCTGTTTTCTTAGAACGTCTTAAATTGGCTGGAAATATTTAAATATGGAATTATACAAAAAGCCTCCAACTATTATGGAGTTAGCTGATAAGTGGTGGACTGAAGAGCGACTTAAAAAAATACTAGGAGACAAAAAATATACGATTACTCCTAAATCTGCACCTCAATTGCTAAGGTTACTTGGTTTATTAAATGCAGATGCCTCTCTGTCTCCTGATAATCTCAAAAAATTTATTCAAATTAATCATATGTTTAATTTGTTAGAAACACATTTTACTGATCTTGTCAGTCGGCACAAAACTGTTCATATTCTTGATGTTGGCTGTGGAAAATCTTATTTAACATTTTTATTAGCTTGGTGTTTTAAAGAAAAATGGAAAGTACCAGCAAAAATTGTTGGAGTTGATACAAATCAAAAAATAATTAAAAGCTGTATAGAAAAGGCTGAAAAACTCGGATATAATGACTTTTTAAGTTTTGAATGCGCTTCAATGAATACTTATAATTGGCCTTATGAAAATAGACCAAATGCAGTTGTGGCATTACACGCTTGTGATACAGCTACTGATATGGCACTTGCATTTGCAATTAAAGAAAAGACAGATTTTATTGCTGTTGCGCCATGTTGCCAGGCTGAATTAGCCAGAAAGTGGAAAGAAATTGAAGGAGAGCATCCGTTAAACCCTGTTTTTCATACACCGCAAATTAGGCGCGAAACCGCAGCTCATTTAACGGATTCTTTACGCATGATCTTGACTAGAGCATCTGGCTATGAAGTAACGGCTACTGAATTTGTGCCTTCAACTCATACGCCTAAAAATCGTCTTTTAACATGCGTTCGGCGTGGTAATTATCTAGAGTCAGCAAAAAAAGAATACCTTTCTATGAAAGATTATCTTGGTGGAAAGTCCATCATGTTAGAAGATCTATTAAATAAAAATTAATTAGTTATTATTCTCGGAGAAATTTTTATGCGTATGTCTAAGTTAGTGGGAAGAACTATTAAAGAAACACCACGTGATAGTGAATTGCCTAGTCATAAATTTATGTTGCGTGGTGGTTTTATGCGTCAGTATTCTGCTGGAGTTTACGGAATACTTCCGCTTGGTATGCGCTCAATTGCAAAAATTGAAAAAATTTGTCGCGAAGAAATGAATGCTGTTGAAGGACAAGAAATAAGAATGCCTTGTTCAGCAACAAAAGAACTTTGGGAAGAAACTGGTCGATATCAAACTTTTGGTAAAGATATGATGAAATTTCATGATAGAAATGAAAAACCAATGGTTTTAAATCCTACGCATGAAGAGCCTGTTGTTTATTTAACTCGCACAGAAGTAACAAGTTATAGACAATTGCCAGTAATGTTATATCAAATTCAAACTAAATTCCGTGATGAGCCTCGTCCAAGAGGCGGACTTATCCGTTTACGTGAATTTACTATGAAAGATGCTTATAGTTTCCATACTTCTGAAGAAGATTTAAAAGAATATTATGATCAAGTATTTGCTGCCTATAATCGTTTTTTTAAACGAACAGGATGCAAAAATTTTGTGAGTGTTATGTCCGATAATGGACTTTTTGGTGGCCGCTATTCGCATGAATTTCAAATGCTAGTTCCTACAGGCGAAGATAAACTAATAACTTGTCCACATTGTAAGTATAGTGCAAACGAAGAAATATCTACTTCACCATTTGTCATTCGCTCAGAAGCTGAAAAAAGTCTTGAAAAAGTCCACACACCAAATGCAAAAACAATAGAATTATTAATCAAGCAATTAAATTGTTCAGCTGAGCAAACAGCTAAAGCTGTTATGTTTCAAACTTTAAAAGGCATTCCTGTTATTACTTTTGTTCGTGGTGATTTAGAAGTTATTGATAAAAAAGTGCGAACATTAGTTCAATCAGAAGTTATTCCTGCAACACCAGAAGCAATTGTAAAGGCTGGAGCTGTTGCTGGTAGTACGGGGCCAGTTGGATTAAATCTGCAGACTTGTTACGTTATAATAGATCATACTGTAGCAAAAGGAAACAATTTTGCCACTGGGGCAAACGAAAAAGATTTTCACTTTGTTAACTTTAATGTACAACGCGATTTTCTAGATAAATTAACTGATTCAGAAAAGAAAAAGGTTATTATTGGGGATATTGCAGCAGCACGTGAAGGCGATCCTTGTCCAGAATGCGGGAAAGAACTAAAAGAAACTCGCGGAATAGAAATTGGAAATATATTTCATCTTGGAACAAAGTATTCAAAAGATATGGAATGTACTTATCTAGATCATCAGGGGAAAAAGCAATACCCAATTATGGGTTGTTACGGTATAGGTATTACACGACTTCTTCCAGCTATAATTGAAGAAAGCCATGATGATAGAGGACCTATTTTACCGTTACCTATTGCTCCTTTTGAAGTGCATTTTTGTGTTCTAAATAAAAAGGAACAGGCTGTACAAGATATATCTGAAGAACTTTATAAAAAAATGATGGCGGCAAAAATTGATGTTTTAATTGATGATCGAGATGAAAAACCTGGATCTCAATTTGCTGATGCAGATCTATTTGGTATTCCATTTCGTGTTATTCTTTCTCCAAAAACATTGGCGGAAGGCTGTGTTGAATTAAAATATCGGGACAATAGAATGGAAGCTCGTAAAATTAAAACCGATGAAATAGTAAAAGTTTTAATGGATGAAATTAAAACTGAATATGCAAAGTATAATTCTGTTTAATTTATTAAATAGAATTATACTTATTTTTCTTTTTTAAACAAACCGAGACTTCATTCTCGCTCCTTTAGAAGCGAGTAATTTATATTTATCAAATTAACTATGATAAACTCTAGAAAATATTATAACATCATTCTTTATTTCAAGAACTTCGCACACCATTAATTTTTCTTCATTCTCAACATGTCGAATATATTCCATAAAAACTGTATTTTCATCCGCAACAATTTTTTTGGGCTCATATTTTAAAGTGGACAGTCTTTCAAATGCATCTTTCCACCACTCTCTTAATGAATTTTTTCCTTTTATAAGTCCATTTGTTTCAGGCATCCTGATTTTTAATTTTGGGCTATAATGTTCAGCATTTTCTGCGTAAAGTGAAAGAAGATTCTCTAGATTATGTTGATTAAAAGCTGCAAGCCATTTGAGCGCAATATTTTTATTTTTTTCAGAGCTCATGTTTTTACTCTTCCCCTAGTAATTAAGTTACATTTGATATTATTAATAAAAGATATTTTAGTAAAGGAAAAATTAAGTTTGGTAAATTTATATTACTAAATGTTAGAATGTTATTTGGTAAATGATGTTTCTTAAATTCAAAATCATTGCTTTTTTTAGCACATTAATATAATAATAGCCTGTTTTAGGTTTTTTATAAAATCTTTGGAGGTGGTTCATGAGTATAATGCCAGAAGATATTTTACCTAATGATATAAATGAATTAGAAATTGATGGGATTAAAGCAAGAAAAGGAACTGTTGCTGCGGTATTAGCAAATGCAAAAATACTTTCTTCTACTGCATCATCTGAAAGCGCTAAGGTAGGTGCAAAAGAAACTATTAAAAAATTAGCACCAATGTTGATTGCATTAGAGTTACATGAGCATTTAACTTGGAAAAACCCAGAAATTCAGCAGATTATCGATGAAATGTTGGAAGCTAACAATAAATTATAAATTTAATACAAGCACTGTATTTCCAGAAGTGAAGACGAAGTTGCTCAGAGAATAATTTTACTAGCAAATTGTGGTCAATAAAAAATGCATCTTATCCACAAGGAGCGTCATAGCTTCCTGTATACCATAAAGGTTTAAATGCGTCGCTATAAATTACTAAGTTCCCATCATTTTGCAATCTCAAAAAGCCAAAAGCCCCAGAAGTATTAGTTTGCCAATTAATTGGAGCACCAGTTGAGTTTAAAAGTTTCAAATTACTACCATAATCTATATAGAGCTGCGTTGCATAAGTGTTGTATGTATTTGAACTCCATATTACTTTTCCTGATCTATTTGTAATTACTAAATTTCCTTGATCTCTAAAACCTAAAGTAAAGCAAAGATTTGGTGATTGAAGAACTCTTCCAACAACAAGAGTTTCGCCTGGTTCTAAAATAGATTTTGCAGAAGCAACAAAAGGTAATGAAATTATCAAAGAAAACAACACTTTTTTTAGCATATATTATTCTTCCTTTTTTAGTTTATTCCTATAAATAATTGTATGAAAAAAAAAATTAGAACTCAACTTTTATAAATAAAAAAATTCTGACTAAATTTAGGATTAATAATCTGTTACTTAGTGTTACAACTGCTATCTTGGCATTTTTCAAAACATTTGCAGCCTAAAATAAATGTGACATAATTGTTTATAAAGTATGTTCCATCGCGCAAAAATTCATGACTATTTAAAATGCTCAAGTCTCTTTGTGCAAGTGCATTGTTATAATCCTTAATTATATACAATTTTCCATCTTTAAGAAAATTAACAACCTCTTCAGGGGTTAAAGAATTATATTTTTGCTTCCCCAAGCAGCCTTGATAGCACTTGTAGCAAAGGTTTTCTTTCATTCTTTTTGCAAAAGCTGGAAAAATATAAATTGATAAAAGAATAACGATAATTTTCTTCAAAAGCTGTTCCTTTTCTTTTTTTTTCGGAACTATAAAATTAAAAATTACCGTTTTTTATTAGGAAAAATTTTGCTATTTCAACATTTTAATTATTAAAATAGTATTTATCTTCTGTTCCATTTCTTAAAATCATAAACATAGGATTAATTGTTGATACGCCTAAAGATTTTTTTATGTTTATAATATTTAAAAGTATTTCTTCACGGGAGAAAAAATAAGATTTTTCAAAATAGTAATTATCAATGTCATTTACAATAATAGTATCAAGTTCTAACAATTGCAAACTAATAGTAGAAGTTAAATCTAACGAATGAATGCTACTCATTACTCTACTTGAGTTTTTTAGAAGGTCAAATTGGACTGTTTTTATGTTGCTATATGTTTTAAACATTGAAAAGTTAATAATTAACCAATCTATACTTGAAACGGTACCTTTGTAATATAGTTTATCAGGATAAGCTTTAAATTCAGAATACTCAACACGACTTTGAAAATTATAGATAAATTTTTCAATTATCAAATGTCCAATATTTGGAAACTTAATTGAAATTTTCTGTAACAAGTCATTAAAAATTTCAGAATTATTCCAATACCAGTTTAAATTTTCAAATTTACTGTCGTTAATCTTTAAAACTAATTTTTTAACATGATTTGTTTCATTTGCTAAAGAAATATCTAATATTTTTAGCCATTTTTTTAAATCTGCAATATTTCCCTTTATTGTTAATTCATCTTTGCTATTTAGATAGGTTAAATATGCTTCTACTTGAGTTTTTAAAGTCTTATTTGTACTTTTCAAGTTTATGATAGATTGAGGATCTAAATTTTTAGTTATCTCAGAAACAAGTTCTTGCGGGAGCTCACTTAAAAAATCTTTCTCATTTTCAGCAAATGCGTTAGGAGCTAGAAGTGATAAAATAATTAATAGAATGTGTGGTAATAGCATGGTCTTAAATCTTTCTTAATTTTTGCTGTATTTTTTTACTTCGCCATTTTGTAGAACAAACAGTGCATTGCTTTTAAAATTATCATTATTTAAAAAATATTTTTTAACATTTTCTTCAGTGTAGAAATGTATATTTTTTATATATTCTTCGTTACTATCATCAATTTGAATTATTTTAAGATTTGGCAAGAGTTTAATCATGTAGTGCGATAAGAAATCAATTTCACTATAATAATAGCCAGCGTTTTTATTTCGATTGAGCGTCATATTAACTTTATAAGTATTTTCATTATTTTTGATTGCAAAAAAATGCTTAAAGAAACTAGATATTCTTTCAAAACTTCCTACCAAGTATATTTCATTTCCTTTTGTTTCAATAGAGATAGATTCAAAAATATTATTATTAGTAGAATCATGAAATATCATAGTAAATTTATTTAAATTAGGAAAAGTATTAATGGCCAATAATAAAATACCCAAGGCTCTATTATCATAAAATCTTAAATCATCATATGAATCAAAGTAATCGATAATTAAATTATTTGTCTTTGTTAATTTTTCGGTCAAATTGTTATTAAGAAGAATTAAATATTCAAAAATTTCATTTTTTGTTCCGTTTATTTTAATTGTGCTTAATTTTTTGCTATATTCAATATATTCACTTATGCTTTCATGAAAAGAAGTACTTGTTTGTGATAAATTAATTAAAGAATTTGTATCTAAGTTTGAATATATATTTTCTTTTAAAGTTTGCGAAATGTTTTCAAGATTTTCATTATTTCTTGTAGCATAAGCATCATTTATATAAATTAAAAGTAGAAATATTATTTTAAAAAAATGTTTCATTGAAAATCCTTTTGCTTAAAAAGTTACTTCACTATAAAAGTAAACAGTATTTATATTTTTTTAATAAGTCAAATAAATTATAAATTACCTGATAAAATTTGTATTTAATTATTTTTATGCATGAATTTGTTTCGTTAATTTAATATTAGTTGTATTTTAAAAATATAATCTTAATTAACAAAAAAAATACAGATTACATTGGAATAACATCATTTTGATAAAAATATTCACTTAGTCTAGCCCATTATGAGTAATCCATATCTTTATGCAGATGGCGAAAATGAAAATCTTTGGTAGTAGACAAATGGATAAAAAAAAGGTAAATATTTTAAAAATGTTCTGCAAAGTATTCAATTCAAAATAAATATTATAATTTGTAATCTTTAGAAAAAATAGAGCATAAAAAATTTATTTAATATCAAAGGAGGAGTTATGAACTTTTTTAAAAAATTATTAATACTCAGTATCTTTCTTCAATGTCATTATTCATTTGCTGAAACTGTTAATGTTTATTGCTCAAACATAAGCTACAATTGGAAGTGGTTAAAAAATGGGAATAAAAAAGTAACTGTTGATGGTAGTTGGAAAGAAATGGTTTTTTTTCCTGCAGTTTTTATTGAATTTTTCGATATCAGAGGAGGTATCAATAAAATTGAAGAATTAACTCGAGAGTGTACCAGACAATATGGCGAAGCATACTATATTGCGCAACCAGCTAATAATTTTATGTCTGAATGGTATACTTTTGGGAGTAATGGATATCTGTTAAATGGTTTATTTATAATTCAATCACATAATGTAAGTTATGGCTATTCATTATATATGTTTAATACTGAGCTGCTGCAAAATTTTTATTCTAAATATTTATCATACGAGGAGATTGCAGAGAAAATTCAAAAATTGAGAATAGATCAATCTTACTTATAATCTCTCAATATATCTTTGGGGTTGAATTTATATTCTTTTAAACTTTTGTTATAAAATTTTGTATATTTTTTAAAATTAATTTTACTCCAATTATTTTTATCTAAATATTTATAATATTCATCAACCTCTTTTTTTCCAATCGGAGAAAAGAAATTGATTTTCATTTCATAATTAGGACTATTTATGTCAATTCCTTTAAGATAATCGTAGATAACCGCTAACGCACATGCACCATTGATAAAATGCCCACCCAATGAAGTAGAAATTGTTCCTTTTTTTATTTCTTGCAATGATTCCTTTGACCAGTTAAGTCCACCTATATATATATTTTTTCCGGGTAACTTTTGTTGATTATACACAGCTTTTAAAGCTCCTAATGCTATAGGATCGTTTGCTGCCCAAATAAAATCAATATCTTTATATCTCTCAAACATGTAATTCGTCTTTTGATAGGCAATATCTCTATCCCATTCAGCAGCTATTAGTTGAAGAAGTTGAATACTTTTGTTTTCATTTAAAAATTTATATAAACCTTTTTCTCTTTCAAGAGAGGTTTTTGTTTCTTTATCTCCATTAATAGCAAGAAGTTTAAGAACTTTTTTTGCTTTTAATTCTTCAGGAATGCTTTTATACATTTCATTCATGATTTGATAACCAGCAGGAACGTTATCTGCTACAATTGTTCCAATCCAATTTTTATATAAACTTCTTGGATGCTTTATTACCTTTTTTTGATCATCTGTTAAATCAACATGGACTAAAAAAACTTTTATATTGCTATTACTTAATATTTTAAGCATTTGTGGAGCTGAATTTTTCTCATTTACAATTAAAACAAAATCTGGTTTATTTTCTTCATTAGAAATTTTATAAGCAAGATCTACCATGTTTTCTCTATCTCGTTCTGCATAAAGAACTTCGTATTCAAATCCAAGGTCTAGAGCTGCGGCTCTGGTAAATTCTGCCGCTGTTACCCAAAAATCTTCATTAGATTTACCAGGCACTAAAAATGTGATTTTAATAGCAAATGCTGAACAAAAGAAGAATATACCAGTGAGATATGCTAAATATTTAATATTCATATATTTTCCTTTAATTAAGGAACAAAATAAATTGTAAATTATTTTTTTACATTAATAAAATTAAATATTTGACATATGTATCTGCTATTATAGTGATATTTTTTTTATACTATAGAATCTAGAATTTTTGACGGAATTTAATTCAAGCGATATTTCAAAAATTCTATTTGGGCGTTGGCAGCCAGTGACATTAAAAAATGAATTATATTCGTCTACTTCAACATTATAAGGCCATTCAAAAATACAAATTGAATTATTTTGTGAAAATTCATTTTCTAGCCCTAGAAAAATTAATTCTTTTCCAGTTTTTATTCGATATAGATCCAAATGAATAACTTTTTTTATTTTATTTTTTGAATTATCTAGCTGAAAAACATTTAATATTGAAAAAGTTGGGCTAGATCCTTTTTCATTAGAATTCCAGAATTCTAATAGTTTTTTTACGAAAGTAGTTTTACCAGTGCCAAGATCTCCATCAAGAAAAATCCAGTCTCCTGCTTGGAGAAATTGATTTATTTCTTTGGCTATAAAATCTAAATTTTCTAAATTTACTAAAAAGTTAAATGCTTCATTTTTATTTGACATATTATCAAAAAAATTTTTTAAATCTTTTTTGAAATTTTGTTCCATTATTTTTTAAAGTTCCCCATATTTTATCATGATTTCCCAGATGATTTGCCCTGTTTTAAAAGCTGAATCTTTGGCTGGAGAAGTTTCTAACGCTGCTTTGCGTTCTTCTAATGAATTAAAAGTGGAATCAATTAGTTGAATAGCAGATTCGTTTTGGAAGGTATTTTCGTCAATTGATTGAGCCCAGCCTTTATTCATAAAAATTCTTGCATTTATAATTTGATCCCCTCTACTAGCATGCAAGCCTAAGGGAATTAAAATCATAGGGACTTTTGCAGCAGCTAATTCAAAAATACTACTTGCCCCAGCTCTACAAATAGCGAGATCGGCTGCACTATATGCAAACTTCATTCCATCAGTGAGAAACTCAAGTTGGCGATAATACTCTAGACCAGGTAATTCTTGTCTGTTACCTTTACCTACAATATGTATAATATTATAATTCTTGTGTAAATCTGGAATAATTGCAAACATTTTTTGATTCAAACTTTGTGCACCTAAACTACCACCAAAAATTAATATGGTTTTTCTATTATTTGGTAGTGAAAAAAAGTTTAGCCCTTCTTCTTTTGTAGCAGAAAATAAAGATTCACGAATAGGTAAACCTATTTCTAATACTTTACTTTGAAAAAATGGATGAAATTTTTTAATTGTTTCTGGAAACGAGACAAGTGCTTTATTACAAAAAGGAATGGTTAATTTTGTAGCTAGTGCAGGTGTCGCATCACTTTCATGAATAATTATTGGAATCCCTCTTAACCACGCAGCCCAAACCACAGGAGCGGAAACAAAGCCCCCCTTTGAAAAAACTATAGAAGCTTTTACTTTTCCAAGAAAGAAAAAGGCTTGTAAAATTCCAAGAAGTATTAAAAATGGGTCTGAGAAGTTTTTAAGACTGAAATATCTTCTAAGTTTACCAGTTGAAATAGAGTAATATTGCCAATTTGGTTTATTTGTAGTGACTAGATCTTTTTCCATTCCTGTTTGTGAACCAATATAATAAACATTTATTTTTTTATCATTGGTCGCTTTATATAAGGGAGAGTTTACAGCTTCAAATAATGCAAAATGAGGCCAAACATGTCCTGCTGTACCACCGCCAGTTAAAACTATATTATAAGTTTTATCAGATTCTTTGTGAGCCATTCTTAAAGCCATTTCTGTTTAATGATTATAAATGATTAGGACTATCCCATGTAAAGTGATACTTTTTATCTTCAAGTATCCCCGCAGCTTCAGTTACAAATAAAGGTTCAAATGTGTCAACCATTATTGCAAGTTCTTGCGTATATTTTGCGCCAATGCTTTGTTCATATCGTTCAGGGTGAGGACCATGTGGAATTCCAGAGGGATGAAAACTAATAGAATAATTAGAAATTCCTTTTCTACTGGTAAAATCACCACTGACATAAAAAATAACTTCATCGCAATCTAAGCTAGAGTGCGGCCATGGACAAGGTATTGCTTTAGGATGATAATCAAGCATTCTAGGGACAAAATTCATAACATAAAATTTATTTGCACTAAAAACAGTATGTACTGTTGGAGGTAAATGGACAGAACTTGTTTTTGGTTGATAATTATAAACAGAGAATGAAAATGGCCAATACCATCCATCCCAACCAACAACTTTATATGGAAAATCTGTATAATCATGACGAGTAAGACTATTATCCTTTTTAATAATAAATGAATAATTTTCATTTTCTTTTAAAGATAGAAGCCTTATTGGTGCATTAAAATCTCGATGGTTGTATGGTGAATCAAGTTTTATCTGTCCATTTGGAAGTTTGAATTCTTGTGGAACTCCAAATTTATTTTTTCCTTCAATTATAAGTGCGTTTGTTTTTACTAATGGTAAAAATCGAAAAGGTATTGCTTTAGGGATAAATAAGTAATCACCTTTTTTATAATCAAATTCTCCCATTATGGTTTGTAAAACGCCCTCACCCTCTGAAATAAAATACAATTCATCAGCGTCAGCATTTGAAAAGAAATGCTCATCATTTTTTGATAGAGTTGCAATTCCAACTGAACAACTTTCATTAATAAGTAAAGTAGCTCTTGCTTCTAACAAGTTTCCTTCTTTTTTTAGAAGAGGAGTTTGAAAATGTCTTCTTTTTAATTCAGAAGAGTTTAATTTATTGCAATTAGGAAAAAAAGGATTCTCTGTTTTATAAATTTCAGATTTAACTTCGTGCGTTGGAGCTCTTTTTTGATATAATATAGAATAATGATCGCTAAATCCTTCACGGGTAATGACATGTTCTATGAGCATATTGCCGTCAAGTTCACAGATAGTATGTTGTTTTGCTGAAACAAAACCAAGCTTTCTATAATCAATCATTGATTCTCTCCTTTTATAAGGTGACAAATTTATTCAAGGTAATTTATAACATCTTATTGGAATATGGGGCAAGCTTTTGTTTGCCTTTTGGAAACACTTATTATACCTTTGTATTGTTTTGTGTCTTAATTTTAGAAAGTTGGCTTTTATGAAAAAAAAATTGCTAATTATTGCTGATAAATTGGAAAAAGTAAATTTAAAATCGGATTCTAGTATTGCTTTAGCAGAAGCCGCCATTACTAAAAATTGGGAAGTTTTTTGGTGTGAAGATAAAAATATTCATTTTTTAAATGAAGAAATTTATTTAAATCAATTAAATGAAATTAAGGAAATAAATGTAAATAAAGTAAATTATGAACAAAGGAAACAATCATTAGTTTCTTTTTCATTTTTTGATTATTGTTTTATAAGAAAAGATCCTCCATTTAATGAAGAATACAAAGATCTCTGCTGGATTTTAGCAACTCAAACTAAAGTTAAAATTATTAATCCAGCTGAAGCTCTTCTTGCTTATCATGAAAAAGCTTTGCATTGGAAGGCTTTAAGTAGTGGGGTTATAAATAAAAATAACGTAATTTCAACATGTTTATCAGAAGATATTTTTATTATTGAAAATTATATAAAAGAAAATGAAAATTTATTTATTGAAGGAATAGTTTGTAAACCCTGGCTAGGACATGGGGGAGAAGATGTTCAATTATTTTCTAATTTAGATCATCTCATTAACTTTTTAGCAAAGCATTCAACTCATAATATTTTAAAACAAAAATATCTTGTACAGCCCTATTTAAAAGAAATCCATTCAGAAGGAGACAGGAGAGTAATCATTGCCGATGGAGTTATTATTGGTGATTTTGTTAGAATTCCAGAGAAGGGTAAAATTGCGTCAAACCTTGCACAGGGTGGTACTGCTATTCTTCGAGATATGTCAAATGAACAAATAAAGATATGTGAATCAATTGCTTTATTTTTAAAAAAGATGAATATAGTTTTTGCTGGATTAGATTTAATAGGCAATAAAATTGGGGAAATTAATATAACTTCTCCAACAGGTTTAAGAACAGTTGAAAGTTTAACAGGAAAAAAAATAAATAATATTGCATTTGATTTAATGGTGAGAAATTAATGAGTAAACTAAATATTAGTATAATTTTTTCTCTATTTATAGTCTTATCTTCATGTGTTTCAATGAAAAAAAAACATGAACTTGTACCAGTTTTAAATGATGATCAAATATTAAAAGTATCACAAATTATTCAAAATCGATGTTTTGTTGGAAAAAATCCACAATTCTTAGCAGATTTTAATACAGAGAGTCTTCGCCTTCCACCAATTGAAATTGAAGGAATATGGGAAAAGAATTTTTCGTTATTAAAATCCAGTGTGATTGGTCCATTAGGCACTGAATTTTTTTCATTTCAATTAGATGGAACTGATATTTCTTATTCAGCGGATAAAAACATTTCTATCTCTAATGACTATTTTGAACAATTTTCGTTGCTCTTTTCTAAGCTAGGTGCCGAAGGGATTAGAAGTTTTATGTGTGGAGAATATGCATTTAAAACACAAAGAAAAAATGATGGTTTATATATTGTAAAAGAAAAAGTTAGAAAAGAATATAGCGAAAATATTCAAACTAATATTGATAAAGAAGTAAATAACTTTGAACAAAACAAGTATTTTTCTATTTCAAATATAGATGTTTCTGGAAAAAATATAGAAGTTCAAAGTTATGTTTCAGTAACAGCTAAAGATAATGGTTATGCTGTGGCAATTGATAGTAAATTTTATTATGGATTTTTCTCCCATGATACCCAAATTGAAGTAAAATGGGTTGGTTATGTAGCACAAAATATATTGAAACCTACTTCTGTGGTGTTTAGATCAAAAAATCAAACATTTTCTATTTATTTTTCTGAGTTTCAATAACTGTTTTTTTATTAGTAAGTATTTCTATTGATTTTTCTTTTTGTTTATCTTGTTTATTTTCTTTCTCTATTTCTTTTTTCTTATTATTAAAATTTTCTAGCATTGATTCTAAAGTACTAAATGCTATATCAAATTCTTTATCAGAAAGTGAGTAAACTTTTGTAACAAGTTTTTGAAAATTGGAAAATTTTTTTTGGGCAATTCCTGCACTCTCAGCTCTTGCGGCTTGATCATTCATGTGTCTTTCTAAATCAGTTTCATTTATTACATTTTTTTTGTCTGCCATAGAAACTCCGAAAGTAAGTATTTGCTATTTCGGATGGACTTCTTAAAAATGAAATTGGTCATATCTTTGGCTTGTGATGAAAAATTTACAAACAAGAATTGTTTTTTATAAGCAATAATAATTGTGATTAGGTTGAGTATAAATAAGGTTTTTTTGATGAATATACAATTTGATTTACCAATCCATTATATTCCCGAAATAGATATTCTTTTTTACTTATTACCAAAAGTTGGTGTTGCACTTGTTATTGGAACTTTAGTTGGCGCTGAAAGAGAATATAGAGGTAAATTAGCCGGTATAAAAACAAATGCATTAATTTGTGCAGCATCAGCAATATTTACTGCTGTTTCTTTAATGATGTCTGATTATGGTTCGCCCAATTCTATTCCTTCAGCAGATGTTACAAGAATAGTTGCTCAAATTGTATCCGGTATTGGATTTATAGGAGCAGGTGCTATATTTAAGTCTTCTAGCAAGGTTCAGGGTTTAACAACTGCAGCGGTTATCTGGACAGTTTCAGCTTTAGGTATATTAGTTGGATATGGCATATTTCTATCAACAATAGTGATAACAATATCATTAATTCTATTTTTGTCTTTTATCGCATATGTAGAAAAAAAATTTTTTAGAAACAGAGGATCGCATCATTCTGATCACCACCCAGGCAATAGTACTATGGATTAATTTAAGTTTTTATTTTATAATTTTTTAAAAATAATATTTATTTTTGAAATAAATGAGCTTTAAATTTATGTTTTGGATTAATTAAATATTCTTGAGCTTTAATTAAAACTAGTTCTTTTGATTTTTCTTCAAAAGTCTTTTCAATAATACTGTAAACTCTTGAAACTGTATCTTCTAATGCCTTTGTAATATCTTTCTGATGATTGATATAAAAGTATGTAAATAAAGCCGCTGTAATGTCACCTGTTCCATTTAAACTAATATTAATATATGGTGTTGTAACTATACTGACTGATTTTTTGTTTACAGCAACCATATTAATCTTTTTATTTTCTTCTCCTTCTAAGACAAGACTTGTAATTAATACGACTTCTGGCCCTTTTTGCATGATATCCTTTGCAGCTTTAACAGCTTCTTCTAAAGAAGTTATTTTTTGACCGCTCAAAAATTCTAATTCAAAATGATTAGGTGTAATTATTGTAGCATATTTAATCATTGTTTCTTTAAAAAACTCAGGTATTCCTTCTTTTACAAAAAAACCTCTGCCTATATCGCCCATTACAGGATCGCAACAGTATATGGAATCAGGATTTAAACTTCTTAGTTCTTCGATAGCTTCAATCATGACATTACCAAGTTCTTTTGAGCCCATATAACCACTTAATAAAGCTTTACATCTATGTAGGATTCCTCTTTCTTTAATCCCTAAAAACACATCTCTAACGGCTGCAATGTCAAAAACTCTACCTCCCCATTGCCCATATCCAGTGTGATTGGAAAAAAGCACAGTATGTATAGGCCAGACATCGACACCTAAGCGTTGTAATGGGAAGGTAACAGCGCTGTTTCCAACATGGCCATAGCTTACACAGGATTGGATTGATAAAATTGATTGTATCATGGTTAAATAACTCCGAAGAAAATTTCCTTTGAACATTTTGGTTTCAAAGTTTTCCCATGGTACAATGGGAAATAAAAAATTATACTTTGCCTCTTGATATATATGTCATTTCAGGCAACTATAACAACAGTTTTATTTAACCTTCATTTGAGAGGATGTTTATGTCAAAAAGAAAAGTTGCAACAGTTTCTACATCTGCTTTAACTGTTGAGGTTTCTTCAAGATTCGATCAGTTACCAAAAAAATTAACTAAAGAAGTTATAGCAGCTTTTCTTGATGCCATAGAAGATCATGTTGCTGCAGGCAAAAAAGTACGTATAGATAAATTAGGAATTCTTCAAGTTAAGGATAGAGCTGCTAGGAAAGGTCGGAATCCTCAAACTGGTGAAGAAATTAAAATTCCAGCATCAAAGAAAGTAAGCTTCAGAGTTGCATCTTCTCTTAAAGAAAAAGTTGGTGTGAAAAGAAAATCAGCTAAGAAAAAAAGATAGTAATTCAAAATTTTCTTGTATTTCCTACCATTGCTGATTAGATAGAACTTATTTTTCCCTTCCTAAAAAATGCTTTTCCAGTGGCTATTTTAGGAAGGAAGTATTTTGCATGCAAAGTAATATGTTTTTTGCAAGTAGCTTTTTAAAATAGATTGTTTTATCCTTTATATAGCATAATTATTTAAAATTAATAAACGGTTTTAAATATTGAGGAAGACAATTTATGCGATTAAATTTTCTAAAAAATATAATATTTTTATTTCTTTGCCTTGTGCTTGGATTATCTTCACAAGTAGAAGCTCAAATTCCAGAAAATAAAAGTACAAAAAATGTTTTATTTATTGGATATGATTTTAAAAATGGAGGAATATCAAAAGTTTTTCGCTCTTTTGAAGAAGCTGTTGATTTATTAAAATGGAATGTAAAAAAGAAAGATGCTGATGGTGATGTAAAACAATTTTTGAACTTATTTCGAGAAGGTATTTTAGAAAAGCCCAATGCTATAGTAATAGCGGGACATCAAATTGATAGTGAAGAGAAATTACTTATTGAAGCAAAAAAAAACAATATTAAATTAATTGGATGGCATGCGAATGAAGTAATTGGGTTTGATAAAAATAAACTGATTTATAATATAACAACTGATCCAAAAGATGTTATTAATTTAGCTATTGAGCAAGTTTATAAAACAAAATTAAAAAATGTAGGAATTGTAGTTTTTACTGATAATCAATTTAAAATAGCACGATATAAAACAGAACTTATCCAGCATGAAATAAAAAAATGTAAATTCTGTCATATTTTAAAAATTGTGGATTTACCAATAGCAAGTGTAGAGAATTTAATGCGTACAGAAATTAATAAATTAAACGATGAATTTAAGAACAAATGGACGCATTCGATTGCAATAAATGATATTTATTTTGATATAGAGAATCCTAGAAACGATATTATTTCTATAGCTGCTGGAGATGGTTCTTTAAAAGCAATCAGAAGAATAAAGAAAGGTTCTACTCAACAATATGCCACTATTGCAGAGCCTATTTATGCGCAAGGTTGGCAAATCGCGAATGAGTTATATCTTCAATTTAAATTACAAAAAGATGTAAAAGTTATTTTAGAACCTATTCTTTTGGATCGTTTCTTTTTGAAAAACATTCAAGAGACCCAGATAGAACCGGCTGCATCTATCCGAGAAAAGTACAAACAAGTATGGGGTATAACCCAGAGTCAAAAGTAACAAACTAGTATATCATTGCATAGAGATATTCTTTTTCTAAATTCTGCCGAAATGGAAAAAGAGGTGTTTTATGTCAAAAACCAAATTTAAAGCGAAAAATAGCGTGCATCGTGCTCGTGGGGTGCAGTCTTCGTATGTTGAAGATACTGTGCATAGAGCACTTAATTTTGCACAAGTTTGTTTTGAAGACGAAGGAATGGACAGTGAAACAGCTTATAGAGAAGCAAATAAGGTCGTTTTTGGTTTTGCCAATGATTTTATAAATGGAAATACTATAGCACAATGGTTAGCGCATGGCGGTGATGAAAGAAAAGCATACGATGCTATTAAGGATTACATAGTTGAAGCCAAGAAAATTGTTGTTATTCAACAAGAAATCAAAACTGTCACTGCCAGAGTTTTTAAAGGTGGAGGCTAAGAGTCTTGAGTAGCAATATTGCCTAGACTTAATAAACTCCTTCATGTAAAAGGCTCAAGTTGTTGAGTCTTTTTTTATTTCTAAAACAATAGTGATAAGGAACATGAAATGTCAAATTCTGTCAAAGGTGTGCCTATAGAACATGAGTTTGTAATGCCTGCTGAGTGGAGTTTACATGCTGCTACTTGGACTTGTTGGCCTTTCGATGATGAAATGTGGTTTGGATTTTTAAATAATGTTCGAGATGAATTTGCTGAACTTATTAAAACAATTTCAAAATTTGAACCTGTGCATTTAATAGTCAGGGATAAAGAAGCAAAAGAAAGCGCAATACGCAAAATTAATAATTTAAGTAACATAACAATGCATGAAATTCCTCTAGATGACGTTTGGTTTAGAGATAATGGCCCAATTTTTATTAAAAATTCTAATTTTGTTTCTTTTGTAAATTGGGAATTTAATTCTTGGGGACAAAAATTCAATTGGCAATTAGATAATTTAGTACCTTTGCAGTTAGCTAATTTTCTAAATTTAAACTTCTTTCAAACAGAAATTGTAATGGAAGGAGGTTCTTTGGATGTTAATGGTAAGGGAACTGCATTAACAACTAGGCAGTGTTTATTAAGTAAAATGCGGAATCCAAATCTAACAGAAAAAGATATCGAAACTTATTTAAAGAATTATTTAGGTATTGATAAATTAATTTGGCTAGAAAATGGTTTAGAGGGTGATCATACAGATGGACACATTGATACCATAGTGCGTTTTGTAGATGAAAATACCATAGTATATTCTATTACAGATGATAAATCTGATCCAAATTATGATACAATGATGCATAATTTTGAAATTTTGCAGAAATCAACAGATAAAAATGGGAATCATTTTAATTTAATTCCTTTAGTTTTGCCAAAAAACAGAATGGAAATAGATGGAAAACGGTTACCTTGTACCTATGCTAATTTTTATATTGGAAATGAATTTGTTGTAGTGCCAACATACCAGGATCCAAATGATTCAATTGCATTAAAAACATTAGAAAAATTATTTCCAAATAGAAAAGTAATTGGCCTAAGTTCAAAAAATATTATTAAAGGTGGCGGTTCATTTCATTGTGTAACACAACAACAGCCTTCAGGAAAACTTTGGAGATAATAAATGTCTAGTAAAGCTGTTAAATTAGCTATTGTACAAATGAAAATGTCAAATAATTTAGAAGAAAATCTTAATAAAGTAACAAAGTTTATAAAGGAAGCAGTAAAAAATAATGCAAAAATAATTTTGTTACCTGAGTTATTTGAAAACCTTTATTTTTGTCAAGAACAATATGATCATTTATTTTCTTTAGCTTCTCCTGTTGAAAAACATCCTTTTCTCAGTCATTTTCAGTCTATTGCAAAAGAATACAATGTTGTTTTACCAATCAGTTTTTTTGAAAAAGCAGGTCAGGCTTACTTTAATAGCCTTGCAATGATCGATGCCGACGGAGAAATATTAGGAATATATCGCAAGACTCATATTCCTGACGGACCTTGCTATCAAGAAAAATATTATTTTAATCCAGGCGATACTGGCTTTAAAGTTTGGGATACGCAGTATGGAAAAATAGGTGTAGGAATTTGTTGGGATCAGTGGTTTCCTGAATCAGCTCGAATTATGACTCTGATGGGAGCGGATCTTCTTCTTTATCCTACTGCAATTGGCAGTGAACCACCTGAAGCGCATGCCATAGATACGAAAGATATGTGGCAGAGAGCAATGATAGGGCATGCTGTTTGTAATTCAGTTTACTTAGCAGCACCAAATAGAGTTGGGACAGAAAAAAATATGACTTTTTATGGTAGCTCGTTTATCTGCGATTACATGGGAAATAAATTAACTGAAGCTGATAGAAATTCTGAAACTATTCTTTATGCAGAGTTAAACTTTGGGGAAGCATCTACTTTTAGAGCAGGAATGGGGTTTTTTAGAGATAGAAGACCAGATAAATACAATGCTATTTTAAGCTTAGATGGTTTTTAAATCGTTTTTATAATTTAAAACTACCCCTAACGCACTAAGTACTGCATTAGGTACTCTTAAAATATTATTACCAAGAGAAACAGGAATGGCTTGCACTTTGTTTGTTAATATACTTCTTTCACTATCTGAAAAACTAGCTTCTGGACCAATTATTATATAAATATTGTGCATATTATTCTGAAAATTTTCATTTAATTTAGATAATATTGAATTTGTTATTTTACCTTCATACACATGGGATTCATCGCAGAATAAAATTAAGTTTTCTTTGTTCTTTTTAAGTTCTAATTTTTCTACAACAGAGGTTAAATTTTCATATGCAAATAGTTCTGCTGAATAACTACTTTTACTAATTCTTACTGCCTCATCACTTACAATTTTAAGTTTTTCTAATTTAATTGGTGCTTTAGTGGCAGATTTGTCTGCTTTGAAAATATGAATTTCATTTACACCCAATTCAGAAGCACTTGAAACAACTTCTTCTAAAGTTGCAGGTTTGGGATATGCTAATATTAATGCAACTTTTGGTTTTGAAATTTCTTCTACTATTATCTCAACTATTTTAATAACAACTTCTTTTTTAGAGGATTTTTCAACAACTCCTTTTGCTTTAATGCCTTTACAATTTGTAACTTCTACTGCATCTGCTTCAGCTATTCGCAACACATGAAAAGCATAATGATGTTCATTTTCCTTTAATGATATAGTTTTTGAATTCAAATTTAATTCATGACTAATAAATGTCCATAACTGTTTTTGAATGCTCATGGTTTACCTGTATTTATTAAAATTGATTGAAGGATATTAATGGAGACTCTTTTAATAATGTTTGTTGTATAGCTTTGTCAGCATTGTAAAATTCAATATTCTCACACCATTCATGAAAGGTAACATACATACCTATAAATATTCGCCAATTTTCAAAAATTAAATTATCAAAATTATATTTTACAAATAAACTATTTTCAATGATTTTTTGAAATAAATCTTTAACTATTTGATTGTGTTTTTCACGATCATTTTTTGATTCTTCAGGTAAAAAAGTGAGAGCTTCAAAATCACATAGAACTTTTGCATTCTGTAAAAGTTCATCAGTAAATATGTCACTTAAATTTGGCAAAATAAAATCAATTTTTTCATTAAATAATTCAGTTACAAAATTAGTATAAAATTCTTGTTCATTTTGAAATTTATTGTTTTTTTTGTTTTCTATAAATAATTTATATGCGATTAGTGTGAAGTAAAAAGTATAATTAATATTCTTCATTTGACTCTTGTAATTTCAATAATGTCAGAAGTTCCTTTGGGAGCTTGTGCAGATAAATTAGGAACAAACTGATTTATTTGTTTTATAGTTCGCATTTTGTAGTTAATATCTATATCACTTCTATATCGAACCCCCTCTGAAGTGACTTGATAGGGAATAATTATAGAATTTTTATCAGCTGTAAAGTTTTTTATTACTTTTTCTAACTCCTTTACACTTTCTCCAGATATTTCTTTGCTAATAAAGAAGCGGATTCCATCCCTTTTATTTAAGTTTGGTTCAGAAGTATTTAACGAAATTAGAATATCGTTAATATTTTCAGCAATATAGACACGCTCTCGATAAAATAAAATATAATTTAGATAAATTGGCTTACTTTTTCCGCTTAATCCTTGATAGTTTTGAAAGATTAGCATTCCTTTTTTATTTTTTAATGGGGAAAGGGAATGCGGTAGTTTGGGAGGCCAAGATTTGCTACCAAAGATTTGATATTCTGTGTCTTGTTGTTTTTTAAGTATTAATTGAGAGTCTTGGAACCATTCCTTTGAAAAAACATATCTAAACCTATCGAGTTCGGGAATATTTTGGAGATTAGTTTGCAAAGAAATTTTTTCTTTTTTTAACCCACAATACTCGCATAAAAAAACAACTGTAGGTAATTCTTCTTTAGTAGTAATATTCTGTGGAACAATTGTTTTTTTTGATTGTTGAGCAAAACTATTGTCCTGGAACGATAACAGTAACAGGAATAACACTGGCAGGTACATAGGCTTCCTTTGCAAGTGTTGTATTTTGTAAAATAGCCGCATCTTCAGGAGTAGCAGCTTTTAATTCAGATTTTCCATCATAAGCCAATTTTACAACGGTTAAACCAATTGCCGAAGAAACAACTTTAGATGGTGTCACTAATACTTTTTTATTATTTCCAACATCTAAAATAATAGCACCACATTGGACAATACTCCCTGGGATGGTGAATAACATTGAAAATGCAATCTTTTTTCCATCTTCTGTAGCAACTGGTTTTTTCTTCGAATTATTGGGAGTCTTTATGATATCACGATATGGAGCGGCAAGAGATACCTTTACAATTCCGTTTGAAAATATTTCGCTACCTTGTGAATGGAAATACTTTTCCCATTCTGGTTTTGTGCCTAATTGGCCTTTTTCTATTTTGTTACAAGTATTTTTAAAATAAGTTTCAATATTTTGGATTGCATTTTTTCTTGCATTCACTTCGGCCTTTAAGCTTCCATTTTGTTCTTCTTGATTTGTTGTAGAAACTCCAAAAGTTGATATGGACATTTTTGCAAAATCAAATGATATTTTATTTTCTTCACCTTCAGCATGAGCAATTGAGCTAAATAAAGAAAAAATAACTAAACAAAGATAATGATATTTCATACTTCAGCCTTGTATTTAGTAAGCTACAATTATAGACCAATTATACTAATTATTCTTTTGTTATGAAATTTATTTTGAGTTTCTATTTTTATTTATGTCAAATATATGGCTTATTTTTAAATTAACTATTTGCTTGAGCTTTATTTTTTTCAAGCATTGTTTCTTCAAAGTTATCTAATTGTCCAATCTCAGCGTCTAAAACACATAATGACATAGTATTTGAAAAACCTTGGATTTTTAATTTTAAATTATTCCAATATTGTGGATCAATTGGATGACTGCGACTTACAAAGAATAAAACTTCTCTAATTTGCGATAAAACAGGTGGTATTTTAATACATAATTCAGCAAAGAAATCTTTATTATCATCTGTAAATGGAAATTGCATGGTATTAAAAATAACTAATTCTAGTTTTTTTATACTATTTATTAAAATTTCAGGGGAATAGCCTTTTGTAAGTTGTTTTTGTTGATTTATAACTTCATCTTTTCTAATTTCTAATTGATTTATATTGACTTCCATATTTTGATATTTAGATACAAAATCTGCTAGCCATTTAAATGTTTTAATTGGGTTTTCTGGGATATTACCAAAAAGCTCTTCTAATTTTATTTTATGCAAATCAATAAAGCTTAATAGAATAGCTGTAGAACTAGTCGTTCTTTCTGGGCCTTGAAATTCAGCGCGTAAATCTCGTACTTCAGCAAGAGTGTCACGAATTTGCTCCAGTGAAATTTCTCCTAAAATAGAGCGTATATCTTGAGCAACAACAGAGCCTTCTTCGGCTGAAATTAATCTTTTATTTTCTCTTCTTAATATTTCTTCAGCATTGACAATTTGATTTTCAATGTCTTTCTTTCTTTTCCATAAACTTAATGCAAATAAAGAACAAATGGGTATTGTAATAATAAAAATGCAAAATATAATAGCCAACCAGAAGCCTCTATTTACAGTCTTCAATCTTTCAGTTGCAGCTATTTTTTTCTTTTCAACTTTATCAATATTTAATTCATATTTTTCTCTGTTTTCAAAATGGAAAACAGCTTCACAAAGATAATTGGCATTATCCGCATAAGGTGAGAGATCTTTTAAAGCCGAAAAACGGTTATAGCGATGGATAATATGAGCTTCCGTTTTCTCCAAATTATTGCTAATGAAGTCCTGTGCTCGTTTAGCATTTTGGATGATCTTTTGGCGTTCGGTTTCTTCTAAAGCAATCCAAGGTTGAATGTTTTTTGTTAAACTTGCAATTCTAGCTTGAAGTTCTTCAATTTCATTTTGTTTTTCTTCAACAGATTGCAATTTTTTTCTAAGAATTGTTAAACCTTCTATGGATTCTTTCCATTGTTTTGCTTCTGAAGCCAAGTCTTGTGAAAAGAAAGCATCGACTGCGACTAACGATTTATCGGCTTGCCTAATTTGCTTAGCTCGAAGATAGTGGGGTTTGATTTGGAATGTGCCAGACAAAAGTATTAATTGGTCTGCTATTTCTCTAAGTTGTAGTAAACTTACCTGATTCATGAAAGACGCCTCTTGGTGCTTGTAGTGATTCACCTGTTCTCAAGTATCCTCGCAATCTTGTACCTCTGAAATTCCCATAGTGTCAAAATTGTGCTAGCAAAAAGCAGTCATTTTAGTATCCCCATAGGAGAAACATATGTCTTCCATTGATAAACAATTACTCAGAAATGAAGTGAACAGACGGAGAACGTTTGCTATCATCTCACATCCTGACGCCGGAAAAACCACAATGACAGAAAAATTATTACTTCTTGGTGGTGCTATACGTTTGGCCGGTTCTGTAAAGGCAAAAAAATCAAAGAAATTTGCTACTTCAGATTGGATGGAGCTAGAAAAACAACGTGGAATTTCTGTTTCTACGAGTGTGATGAATTTTGAATATCGTAACTACATTTGTAATTTACTTGATACACCTGGACACCAAGATTTCTCTGAAGATACCTACAGAACTCTTGCTGCTGCAGATGCTGCAATTATGTTAATCGACGCCGCAAAAGGTGTTGAACCTCAAACAATTAAATTATTTGAAGTCTGTAAATTAAGAGGAATTCCTATCTTTACGTTTGTAAATAAATTGGATAGAGAGTCCCGTGATCCTCTAGAGCTTATGCATGAAATTGAAAGTGTTTTAGGCATTGCGACTTATCCAATGAGTTGGCCTGTTTCCTCAGGGGAAAGATTTAAGGGAATTATTGAAAGAGAAACAAAAACTCTCCATTACTTTGAGGGTAGAAATACAACTACAGAAACAGCAGCAAGAATTATTCCTCTTGCAGATAAAGAAACTATCTCTCAGCTTGTACCACAAGATTTATTAACTGAATCCTTGGATGGATTAGAAATGCTTGAAATGGCTGGCGATGAATTTTCGACTGATAGATTTTTAAAGGGTGAGCTTTCTCCAGTCTTTTTTGGTGCCGCTATGACCAATTTTGGTGTTCGTCTATTCCTGGAAAAGTTTCTTTCCATGTCTCCCCCACCATCTGCAAAAGGAAGTAGCCAAGGGAAAATAGACCCTTTTTCAACAGATTTTAGTGGGTTTATTTTCAAAATACAAGCTAATATGGATCCAAAACATCGTGATAGAATCGCATTTTTACGAATTGTAAGCGGTTGCTATGAAACAGGATTAAACGTAACAATACCGCGTTTAAATCGTGAAATACGTTTGACAACTCCACAACAATTTTTTGCGCAAGATAGGACAACTTTGGAAAAAGCTTACGCTGGAGATGTTGTTGGAATTTATGATCCAGGGATATTTTCTATTGGCGATTCCTTAATCGAAGCTGGTAGTTTTGAGTTTGAAGGGATACCATCGTTTGCACCTGAGAATTTTGCGGTCGTTAGAACGACAAGTGCTTTAAAAAGAAAACAGTTGCTGAAGGGTTTAGTTCAGTTGTGCCAAGAAGGTACGGTTCAGATGTTTATTGATGAAAGTCGCTCTGCGAGTGACCCTATTTTGGCCGCGGTTGGGGTTTTGCAATTTGATGTGCTTCTCTTTCGCTTGAAAAATGAATATAATGTCGATTGTTCACTAGATGCCTTACCATTCAAGCATGCGCGTTGGACAAATGCCTCAAATGAGGAAATATCCGAAGCAAAAGCTGCTACCGATGTCGTTTGTGTTCGAGACATGCAAGGGTATCCGTTATTTTTATTTAAAAATGACTTTTCTTTGACTTATTTCCAAGAAAAATGCGGTAAAATTCAGTTGTATAGGAGCAATTCTAGTATGCATGGAAATATGATGAAGATGTCAACAAACATATTTGAGGAATAATTTTTTTACTGTATATTGAATACAATGCAATAAAAATACAATTATTGGCTAATTTTCTGAGAATACTTCTCTTTTGAGGAGCTCATAAAAATGAAGAGTTTGTTTTCTGTAAAAATGTTTAAATTACATTCAAGTGAGCCAAATTCTGGGGGAAAAATCATCCAGATGAGCGATCACAAGAATAAGTCAGAGCACAAAAAACATAAAAATGGAAACTCAGGGCGAAACCAGCACGACACTTTGGCCAGAAATATGAAAAGTGGACATTCTGGAAGATCGCACCAGTCCAGTCAGTACAAACCTTTTCAAAAGGCAAATAAAAAGAACAAAAAAAAATTCTCAATATTTACAATATTTTACTATGTTGTTGCAGGCCTCGCAATCCTTTTTGGGTTATATATTTTGTTTGGAGGCCTTTTCTCTTCACATAAGTGACTGAAAATAATGCCTTATTATAATTTTAAAAAAAAATGATTTAACCACTTGCAATCATAATTTGACTCTGGCATACAGATTCACACGAGTGGGGTGGTAGTAGAGTTGGTTACAACGCTGGCCTGTCACGCCGGAGGTCGCGGGTTCAAGTCCCGTCCATCCCGCCATTATAAAAAAGCAGTAAGATGTTCTCTTACTGCTTTTTTTGTTGGTGAAAAAAGTTATCTTATCTCTTCTTTAACTGCACATTCGTTCCTAGCTAGGAAGATAGTTATGTTTTTTTTTAATAAATTTATAGCTAAAATAATTTTTTTTAACTTAATTTTTCCCTCAATTTTTAGCTTTGCAAGTGTAACTGTAAATGACATTAGTCGTCTCAATCCTATTGAGGTTGATTCCGTTTTTGTACCTACTCAAATTATCGAAATTCAGGATAAAATTAAGAAAACATCAAGTATAATCTCAATTGGTGGCGGACGCTACAGTATGGGTGGGCAAACTGCTACAGAGCATGCTCTCCAAATTGATATGCGAAAAATGAATAATATTATTTTTCTTGATGAAAAAGCTAAAAAAATAACTGTCCAAGCTGGAATACGTTGGCGAGATATTCAAACCGCAATTGATCAAAAAAATTTATCTCTCAAAATTATGCAAACTTATTCAAATTTCACTGTTGGAGGCTCGCTTAGTGTAAATGCGCATGGTCGGTATGTGAATCAAGGTCCAATTATTCACTCAGTTGACTCTATTAAAATGGTGTTAGCAGACGGAAGTTTGGTAATTTGCTCTCCAACGCAAAACAAAGAATTATTTTATGGAGCAATTGGAGGCTATGGCGCTTTGGGTGTGATAGTTGAAGCTACATTACACCTTACTGAAAATTCGAAAGTTGAAAGATTTGTTCAAGAAATAAGCGTAGAAAAATATAAGGACTACTTTTTTTCTGCAGTGAAGTCTGATGCAAATGCTGTCTTTCACAACGGAGACTTCATTTTTCCTGAATTTAAAAAAATTAGGGCAATTACTTGGAGTAATACAACCAAGCCATTAACAATTAAGGATCGCCTTATTCCAAAAGATCTCAAATATTTGTTGCAACCTATAACTATTTCATCAATTTCTTCTATCCCAAAGGGATCTCAGGTAAGAAATATGCTTGAGCCTAAGCTGTATTCTAAACCAAAAGTAGTGTGGAGAAATTATGAAGCAAGTTATGATGTTGCTGAATTAGAACCTTTGTTTCGTTATCCCAATACTTATGTCTTGCAAGAATATTTTATTCCTGTGAAAAATTTTGAAAAATTTGTACCCCTGATGAAAAAAACATTTGATGACTTTCAAGTAAATGTTATTAATGTTTCAGTTCGGCACGCTTTACCTGATACTGGTTCGTTAATGAGCTGGGCAAGAGAAGAAGTTTTTTCATTTGTCGTTTATTATAAACAAGGTCTGAAAAAGCAAGAAAAAGAAAAGGTTGGTAGGTGGACAAGAAAATTAATAGATCATGCTTTATCTCTTAATGGTACTTACTACCTTCCCTATCAAATTCATGCTACCAATGCGCAATTTATGATGGCTTACCCAAGTTACAAAGAATTTTTTTCATTAAAGGAGAAAGTAGATCCACATAATCGATTTCGAAATAAACTTTTAGATCGTTATTATCTACCTGCTAAAATATTAGAAAAAAATCCTTAATATATCTAAATATTTCAATTAATTGCGTTTTGATTATGCGGCTTTTTAATTTTATTATTAGATTTATTTTACAAAAGAGAATTTGAATACATAGCTATGAAAGAATAAAGGATAATGAACGAGCAACTTTTATCTTATAAAATTTGGATTACCAAAAATAAAATTGACTTTCATCTTTAAAATACAATGGATCTTCAATTTTACAATTAAATGTATCAGTAAATTTCTGAATTTTTTTGACATTCATATTAACTCTATCAATTGGTTTTGCATGAAGATCCATATTAACTGTTTTTTTATTATTTAAAAGAATAAAAAATGGTCTATTTTCTTTTAATTTGCTTACGCACATAGATTTCGCAAATGAAGAGAAAAACATCTTATAATCACTTATTTTATTTTCTAAAAAATACTGCATTGAAAGTTGAATTCCTAAAAGATCACAAATGTTTTCATTATTTGTGTAGTTACTATATTCTTCTAAATCAGTTTGCGAAATATCTAATTTCCATGACCTCTTGCTAGGATTTTTAAAATCATTTTGTAATGAAACAGCAATGTTATACAAAGGTGATCCATTTAAGTTATTTACAATAATATGCCCGATTTCATGCGACAATATTTGTAGAAATATAAATTGATTTGCATATTCTTCATTTTTAGTGAACAAAAATAAGGAATTCATTGGAAGTATAATGTCGTTATTGGTTGAGGACAAATATGGTGAACCATATAAGAAAAACATTTCTTTAGCTAATTGTTGTGTACTCAATTGATCTATATTTTTTTTGCTTAGTAATTTTGGCTCCATAAATACTAATTTTGAATTGGCTAAAGCATTTTCGATATTTTTTTTGTTTTCATTGTCAATTAAAGAACTTTTTTTAATTTTTGCGATTGCTACTGATTTTAAATTGAAAAATAATTTATTAGCATTAATTTTTACTTTATTTCCATTTGCAATAATTTTTTTCTTATTTTTGACAAAATAGGGCATCAGAAATTTAGCTTCTGCGGCACGGTCACAAATTTTTTCGGCTATATTTTGTTTATAACAATCTTGTTTAAAATTCGTGATTTTTGATGTTAATATTTCAGTTAATAAAATGGATTTTTTTATTTTTTCAATATGTTTATTGAATTTTTCTGTAAAAATAATGTATTCTTTATCTTCTGATTTTTTAGTAGCTACTCCGCAAGAAAATTCATAGAAATTATGACAAGCGGTTATTTTCTCAATACTATACGCTTTTATAGGGTTTATGAAAAATACGTTAAGAATAATGATAATAAGTATCAGCTTTTTGCTATATAGAGTCATTTTTACACCTAATTTTTTATACATTCAAATGAAACAATTTAATAATTAAAAGAAATTAATGAAAAATAAGAAAAATATTGGAAAGTATCTGTTTGAGTAATTAAAACCAAAACTATTTTCACATTTTGATTTTGAGTTATCATTAGTCTCAAACCTTCAATAAAATCCAAATAACACAAAAAAGAATTTAATCCAAGATAATTTATTTTATAATAATATTAATCTATTA
Source organism: Pigmentibacter ruber (assembly GCF_009792895.1). NCBI lineage: Bacteria > Pseudomonadati > Bdellovibrionota > Oligoflexia > Silvanigrellales > Silvanigrellaceae > Pigmentibacter > Pigmentibacter ruber. The sequence continues at coordinate 340,482 of NZ_WSSC01000004.1, read as the reverse complement.
AAAAGATTGAAAAATAAATTTTTTTAGAACTTAGAACACTTTTATATAATAAGAAATAACTTTTTAAGTAACTGATATAATATAAATAATATTATTTCTTATTGTTTTTATTGAGTCTGTTTTAAATTAGTCTTTTGTACATCAAGTTTTAGAGTTCCTACATATTTTGTAGGATAATTATCTACCGAACCTATTTTGATAGCAAGAAGATTTGTTGTTAGACTGCTATGTACTTTACCATCTTCTGAGTTTGTTATCTGATCCAATAAAAGAAAATAGTTGTTAATATCTAAATTAGCTCGATTGATGTTTTGTAGTCCCTCTTTTAGCAGTATTGAAGAAAGAATTAAATTTTTTTCTTTTGAATTTAAAATATTATTTTCAAAATATTTTATTCTATTATTATTTATATAGAGAATTAATTGTTCTATTTCTGTATTATTAAGAATATAATTTGTTTCTTTATTTAATCCATATTTTCCTTGATAAATTAATTTAATTTTTGCTTTACCTGAGTATAAATCACAAATAAAGTCGGATGAGTTTATTTCAACTGAAATTGCTCCTTTTTTAAGTAAGTTGATATCATTTATTTTTAGTAATTGTTTGTTTATTTCTTCTTTTTGGTCAATTATATTTGTAATAGCATTTCTATCATATTCAACAACAAAAGATACTTCATCTATTTGAAAATTGTCTTTAAAATCATAAGATAAAAAATGATTTAATTTCTCAGAAATATTATCAACTATTTTTCTTTTTAAAGCTTTAGAATAAAAACTATCTGAAGTAGAAAGCTTTAATTTTACTGAACCATATTTCCTAACTAAATTTCTTTGCTCTAATCTCACGGAATTGGGAAAAAGGGAATTTATAGAATTTCTTGCTCTTGATTCCACTAATTCACAATTATTATCATTAATTCCATTAGGATAAAAAGTTCCAATAGTATTTATTTGGAAATTTAAGTGACCTACTAAATTTTTAGGAAGAGATGAGTAATATATTGTATTACCCTCAACATAGACAGAAATTGGTTCACTTAATGAATTTAATTTCACATCTATTTGTTCAGATGAATAGCTATAAATAGGCAAAAAATTAGCTAGAATTAAAGAATTCCTAAGGAAAAAATTCATAAATTCTCCTTTTTTATAATTTACTTGAAAAAGTTAACGATCCTGATCGATCTATAATTTGATAACCATCTATTTGATCTATTGCCCAAACATTTGTTTTATTTTTAAACTCAGAAACCGCAGTAGAACTGCCAAATATGGATGACAATGTTCCCAATACAAATGAACCAACCTGACAATAAAAATGAGGACAATACCTTAACTGCTTTGATGCATACATAAATCCACTTTCAGGTGGAGTAACTAATGCGGGAGCGGGCTGAGGAGTTCCCGAATTTATTGCGGCGAATTGTTTTAAAGCCCTATCCACAAGCAATGCTTTTTCTTGTTTAGTTATTTCATCTTGCTCTTGCGGAGTATATTGAAAAGCAGATGAATCACCATCAAATTTTATATGAAACCAATCACCTGAATTTTTATCTTCAACTACAGAGTGCAGTGAAGATGTTTTTATCCAACCTCCTTTAGTTGATTGTTTTTCAATTCTAGACAACATATTATACAAATTATATTTTGCAGTGAATGAACGGCGTACTTTTACCTGATATGTATAATTAACGTTTAAACTTAAATTTGCTGTTATATTATTTACATCAGTTCCTGCAACAGATTTATTTAAATTATCAAAATAAACACATGCTCCATTTAAATTTAAACGTATTTTTCCAGAGACACTCCCAAACGGATAAGGAGCTGTTACTTGTCCTTCATTTAGTGAGGGTGTGATTTGATTTGAATCTAAATCTTTCAAACTTTGTGATTTAATACCTGGAATGACACTATCGATTAAAGCTGTTGCAGTAGAATCAGCAGAATTGTCGGCTAATTTTACTGAGGCGCTAAAAAAAGCATCTTTCATAGGCATTACTTGCCAAGTCAAATTTAAATTTTTATTTAGAGATTTGTATCCTTTAAGAATATTTGTAGAGTCAACGTTAAATAATATTTGTGCAGTTAATCCCTCTAATGAAACATACTTTTTGTAACTTTCCAAGGAAGTTCTTTCTAAATCGTCAACCATCTTTTGAAGATCTAGGAGCGGTTTAATGCTTTCGGCATATTTTGAATCAAAATAACTATAATCTTCATTATATCGTAAATACTCTTTTTTAACAAAGTAATAATCATTTTCAGATTTAAAGAGATCTCCTGTTATGAAGGTTTTGTATTCAACTAATGATTTTTCATAAGAATCTCTAGCTAAATTAATTTCTGAATTTGCTGCAGAGATTGTTACAAGCCTGTCATATGAAGTTTTTGTTTCTGTAATTCTATCAAGTAATTTCTTTTCTTTTGCTTTATTGTTATTTAATTTTTCTGATGCAGAATCAAACAAGGCTTTATTTTTTGAGACAACTGCGTATAATTTATCACGTTGAATTTGAAGAGGTTTATATTCTTCTAGCATTTTATTAATCTTCTTTAGTAATATAAGTCTTGTTTTAGTACTTTCACTTAAAGAAACTAAATTTGTTTTTAATGCTGGACATAACCCTAAATTTTGCGACTGTTGAACTGCTGTAACTTTGGCTATTCCAATATTAGGTGGTAAAACATATGCATTTAAACATTCTTCATCAAAAGCTACTGCTGAAGAGTTTTTAGGATGACTGATATTTCCAAAAGAGCATTTATTATATAAAGAAGGAGAACCTGCATAGGCATTATAGCTTACTAAACAAAATAAGCTATAATAAATAAACCGTGAAAACATTTTGAGTCCTTTCGGGTTTTTATTATTTAATATGATATAATATTAATTTATAATTATTATTTTGATGATTTTTAAGAATTATAATTGAATTAAAATAAATTTCAACTTAAAAACAAATTTATATTTTGCAAGTTAGATTGGCAATTGAAATTTTAATTTTATGAATTAGAGAATAATTCCATTTACCATGAAATGTGCTATTTGCTCCGAAGATAAATTCATTTTATGAGCGTTTAATAAAATATTTTTTTCTACTGGATATCCGTTGGTATTTGCCCACCAGCCAGCATTGCGGATTATTAAGACATCTGAAATAAACAGAGGGTTTGAATTATTTGCAAAAATTAGTTCAATATTTTTGGCATATGTTAAGTAATGTTTTTTAGTTGAGCAAATTGAAGATAATTTGTTGTTGTTAATATACAATTCAATTTTTGTTCCGTTAGAATATCGAATATTAAAAGCATTTAAATAGCTACATTCTTCACCAGTATCGACAAGTTGGATTGCGTAATTATTATTAATAATTAGACGTTGACCTTGAGTTATAAAAGAACTCTGTATTGATATTTGGGACACAATAGTAGGATTTAATGTATGATTTGAGTTTGTATCTATGCTTGCCAGTTCAATAGCATGAAGACTTTTATTTACAAATTTAACATTCATTAATGCAAAAGATTGAATTGGTAATAAAATTAAAATAAATGCCCATAAATATTTTTTCATAGCATTCTCCAAATTAAATTATTTCAGAAAGAGTCATTTGTTATAAAATTTAGTAATCTGAATATTTCCTTTCCCTAGGAATTGAAGAGTTTTCTATTTTATCTCCATTATAAAGAAACATATTAATCAAATATGGGGTATATTCTTTTTTAACAGAATTAAGAATGATTTCTTTTTCATTAGGAAATTTATCTTTTTGAACCCACCAACCAATATTTCTAATAATAATTTTTTCAATCCCATTTTCATTTTTATAGTATTCAAGTGAAGCATGATTTTTATTATCAAATACATTATATTTATTAGCACAAATTGTAATTATTTCATTATAATTTATATTTAACTGAATACCCCAGCCATTAGGATGGCGTATTCCAAGTGTATGAAGCCAGCTACAATCAATATGTGTATCTATAAGTTCAATTAAGTAATTATTATTTATTACATATCTTCTTGTTTCCCCAACATAAGTTTGGTTGGGACTTAGTAGGGTATGATTTTCGCTTAAATAAGTATTATTTTTTAGATAATTATATGTAAGTTTTATAGTGTCTGTTGTTCTGTTAGAAATAAATATTTCGGGGATTGCAAAGCATTGGGTTGAGAACAGCAGACAAGGGAAAGCAAGAAATTTAAATTCCATTTTAATATTTCTTTCTTTATTTATTTTTTATCTGTTTACTTTTGTACCTTCATTTATAGAACGTAAAATTTCTTCTCTAGGAATAAGGTCTGTGGGTAGTGTTGCCCTTCTTACATTTGCCCGATAAAGAATAGCCCCTCTTAATTTTGTGTAGTCTAAGTCAGCATCTTCTAAATTTGCGCGTGTTAAATTTGCACCTTCTAAATTTGCATTCCATAAGCTGGCATTCGTAAAATTACAGCCCTCTAAATTTGAGTCTTTAAAGTTTACGTAAGAAAGGTTAGATGTTTCAAAGTTGCAATTAGAAAAATCGAGTTTTGCTAAATTTGCTTTCCTAAAATCCAACTTAGAAAAATCACGCGTAGTTTGCAGAATATCAATTGCTTCTTTGCGTGTTAAAGTTTTGGGTTTAGTTTCATCAGAATCTATTTCACTACGGATTTCAGGAATGCCGTCATCATCATCATCTTCTTCTTCATCTAAAAAGTCATCATCATCGTCTTCATCAATCACTTTTCGTGCCATTAAGCTGACTTTAGTTGGTTTCGATTTTTTGTCCAATATAGTAACCATTATGAGTAAACCTCCTTAGCTCGACTTGAAACTAAACATTGCCTCAAAAAGCAAAAAAATCAAGAATAAAAAAAAGAGAGCTTTTCAAAAAGCTCTCTTTCTAATTTGATTTATCCAAAATTGTGACAGATTGATTTAGTGTACAGAATTTGGAGCGGACACTGCGGGTGCAGGACGACCTTGTTTTTTAGCGAAAGAAACTGAATTTGAATCTTCACTAAACTCTTCATCTAAGAACTCTTCATCAACCATTTCTGATCTATCTTGAACAGAAATTCTTGCTTCAAGAGCTGCAGCTTCAAATACGCTATTTGATGCTGTTTCAAAAAGAATAGAAGAAAGTCTAGAACGGATAACAGATTTAGGTGCCCAAAATAAATCAGCTAGCGCTTTTACCATGTTTACACGAGTTGAAATTTTTTGAATTTCCACAGCAAGTGCTTCTCTTGGAACAAGAAGGGCATTTGCAAAATCAACGATTTCAGCCTGTGATAAGGTTTCGCAACGGCTTGTGAATTTAAATTTCTCTCTTTCAGAAAGAAGAACAATTCTTGCAATTTCTCTTGCAATAGCTGTACGAGTGTGTGCTCTAATGTCACCTTTACGGAAACGAATAGCGTAGTGACCAGGTCTAACTCTGGAGCTCCGAGCCAACTTATCAGATACATCTCCAGGCATTAACTGGATGAAAGGGAATGCAGAAATAAGTTCTGGAATGTGAACCGGAACTGAAGTTACATTAGCTTTTGCTAGAATTTCTTGTGCTACTTTTTCAATTTCTAAGCTTCTATCACGTCTTTCAATGCGGACACCAGGTTCTTCTAAAGATAAGCGGCGTTCTTCTTCAGCATCACAGAAATCGCACCAAGCTTCATCAAGGTCTACATGGCCATCAGCCAAGTCTTGAATGATTTCGAGGTCGACATCTAGAGCTTTAGCAAGATTCTCAAGTGATTGCACATTACGAATAGCTTTTTTACCGCGTTTCCAATGGCTTGTATCACTTGGATTATAATTTAGGATAGATCCTAAATCTTGATCGTGCACCTTATCGTTTGGTTGTCTTAGCTCTAGAACGCGAAAGCAAAAACGAAAGAGTTGAACAGACTGAGGAAATCTAACTGCTTCTTGTAACTTACGCATAAAACTTTCCTTTCTAAAGAAATATTTGAGAAATTCATAATTATTTAAATCATCTTATTTAAAAGAGGTCTTCTTAGATAACTGGATTAGCAAAATTGCTTTATTAAGAATCCCATACATATTGATTACTATTGAAGATCCAAAAGCACTAGACGCTAAGTGTTTCGTCAAAATTTAAGACATTTTTTTAAAGTGTATAAAGTACTAATTTTATAGGTAAAAGTATTTAATCTAGGAAAATATGTCATATTTATAAGGAATTAAAAATATTCTTAGACGTCTGAAAAAATTAACTGTCTTTGAAAAAGACATCGAAAACCTTCTAATCATAACTTGTAGTTTAAAAATTTAGGTAGAAATGACGGTGTTAAATAGACTACCAAAACCTACACGAAAGGTGGAATTTTCTGCATAGCCTTTAAAGATAATTGAATCGCCATCTTGCAAAAAAGTTCGTGCCGTTCCATCTGGTAAGCTTAATGGTTTCGAGCCTTTCCAGCATATTTCTAACATGGAGCCATAAGAATCAGGTGTAGGTCCGCTAATCGTTCCACTTGCATACAAATCCCCCACTCTAATAGGGGAGCCATTAGAACTCATATGTGCCAGTTGCTGGTACAATGTCCAATACATATATTTATAATTAGATTTTGAAATCAAAATTTCATCCTGCATTAATGCACTTTTTAAATAAACTTCAAGGGTTATGTCATAACGGCCATTTATTGAGGCTTTTAAATAATCTAACTCCTCGACATCCTTATCTATATTGGGGAGTGAGAAAGGAGCTAAAGCTTCTAAAGACACTAGCCAAGGAGACATAGAACTGGCAAAGCTCTTACCAAGAAAAGGACCTAAAGGAACATATTCCCAACGTTGGATATCACGGGCAGACCAATCATTAAATAGGGCTAATCCATAGATATATTGAGCAGCTGTGTCTGGAGATAGAACTGAACCCATTTCAGTGTCTTGATTTGTGACAAATGCCATTTCAAGTTCAAAATCTAGCTGTTTTGAAGGGGCAAATGTGGGTTGGTTTGATTCTGGAGGGCATAGTTGTCCTTTAGGGCGAATAATATTAGTTTTAGTTGTTACAATTGAACTGCTTCTGCCGTGATAACCTATTGGAATGTGCTTCCAATTAGGAAGAAGAGGATTTTTTTCGTCTCGAAACATTTTACCTACGTTTGTAGCATGATCTAAACTGGAATAGAAATCGACATAGTCACCGACTTTTATTGGCATTAACATTTCTGCAGATTGCATTGGAATTAATATCTTCTCTAAATGGTCTGAATTTTTTTTTAAAATCTGATTCTGAACTGAAAATAATTCTTGCACAATAGTTCTTACAGCATTGCAGGTTTTGTTACCTAAACTTAAAAAATCATTTAATTTATCTGTTTTAAAATGCTTTAATTGTAAATTTTTTAGATGATTTAAATAACCTAGTTCAAATAATGCACCTAGATCAATGATATAATCACCTAAAGCGGCACCGCAACGCGCATTTTTAGGGTTTTGATTGGTATAAAAAATTCCAAAGGGAATGTTATAAATGGAAAAATCATGTTTTGGGTTTACATCTAACCAAGTATTCAGTTCAAGCATGCTTCTTTCCCTCCAAAAAATTATTTTCATGCAAATGTTCAATTGGTTCTAAAAAACTACAAGTACCAAAACTCTTTATAAAAGAATTTCTAAGTTGGGTCATTTCAACATTAGCTAGAAATTTATTTCCAATTGTCAGCCCTTCTTCAGTAAATTTGAAATCACTATAAGAGTAATTAGTCAGAATATTTTCCATTTCAGAAATTGTTAAAAGTTTTTTATAACAAAGTAAAAGACAAGAAAAAATATTAAAAAATCCGTGGAGTCTGGCGCCAACTTCTGGATTGTCATTGGGAACTGGGACATGTAAACCAGCTGTTGTTTTTATGGGAATTTGTTTTTCAGCGCTTAAACGAATAGCTTGTGCTATATGAAAAGCACTAGGAATTTGGTTGGGAGTTACTCCACCAGTCCGCAGTTTTATGCAAAAATTAGTATCTTTGTGTTGAGTATTAAATTCACTAATAAACTCTATATATTCGTTAATATTTTCTGAAAAAGGAATTTCTAAAAACTTAAATTTTAATTTATTTACATTAAGTAACTTATCATTTACTAAAAAAAGCATATTTTTAAATAACGAAAGATTGCTTGGCTGAAAGACTTCTTTTGGTGGAAGAAATTCTATTGAATCAATGTGAATATTATTTTTGAAAGTACTTTCAAAGTTTTTTAAAGATTTTAAATCACTATCAATTATTTTATTGAAATCATTAAATTTTTCACAGGAATTTAGTATTATTGAAAAATTTAAGTTGGTATCGTTTGATTTAAAAAATTTCTGGTTTAACATTATTTCTATACAATCCTCTATTTTGTTACTTGGCAAAATAAATTTTCCTAACCAGTTTTTTTGTTTATGCTTAGTATATGAAGAATAATTTAAAAGTGATTCTTGTAAGGTTAACTTAGCAGGTGGAAATAAACCTGCATAATCGAGGAGTTCGTGCATAAAAATGTTTAAGCTTTGCATAATGATTCTCCTTAGGTTACTTGCTTAAGATGTACCTTGTTCTTCATAGAAATTTTAAAGGTAGATTGAATTTATTTTGAAATTAAAGGAGTAAATATAAATGCACAATATATTTATCCAAGATCTATCAGCAATACTTCTTTCTGGTGGAATATTTGGTTGGATATTTAAAAAGTTTTTCAAACTACCTCTGTTACTCGGATACATTTTTGGCGGTGTCCTTTTATCTTTACCTATTGCATATACACCTTACGTTGTTAGTAAAGAATCTGCTAGTACTTTAGCTGAATTAGGTGTTTTGTTGTTAATGTTTTCGATGGGATTGCATTTTGGGGTGAGGAAAATTGCATCCATTGGATTTGCTCCCATTTTAGTCAGTATTATTCAAATTATTTTAATGTGGTTTACTGCAACTCAAATTTGCCAATTTGTTGGGATAACGGGTTTTGAAGCAATATTTATTGGCTCTGTTTTATCTGTAGCCTCTACAGCTGTAATCATAAAAATTCTTGAAGATAGGCATTTAAAAAGTGCACGTTTTGCTGATAAATTAATGGCTGTTTTGTTGGTTGAAGATTCTTTAGCAATTTTTATGATTATTTGGTTATCAACTTCTGTAACAGGAAGTGACATAGCTTTATTAGAACTAATACCCATATTTATCAGTAGTATTTTACTTTGGTGGTTATTGGGTACTTTATTGCTTCCAAGAATAATAAATTCTGCTTTTCATACAGGTAAAGAAGAGCTTCTAGTCATTTTAAGTACTGGTTTGGCTTTGGGTTTGGCATTTTTATCTGCATCCTGGAATTTTTCTTCTGCATTAGGTGCATTTATAATGGGCTCTATTTTATCTGAATGCAGAGAGTTGAGAATTATTGAGAATATTATAGAGCCAGTGAAAAATATTTTTGCTTTAGTTTTTTTTGTTTCCATTGGATTTCTTTTCTCGCCAAGTATCATTTTAGAAAAATGGCAAGTTATTTTAAGTTTTGTATCTTTAATTATAATTGGAAAATTTTCATTTAATTTGATTTTAAATCTTTGTGCAGGTTCTGGGGTGAAAGATTCTATTAGAACTAGTGCTTTTATGGGACAAATTGGAGAGCTCTCATTTGTAATTGCACAAATGGGGGTAGGATTAGGAGTAATAGATAATGATAATTTTTCAGCAATTGTTGCAACTGCAATAATAACAATATTAGTAACACCCTTCACAGTTAAATCTATGTTAGCTTTGGCTGATAAAGCTGAAAATCTTCTCCCAAGTAAATTTTGTAAATTTATGGAATCTTATTCTCAAGCTGTAATAAATTTTTCTATAGAAAACAAAATGCTTCCATTTTATCAAAAATATTCTTTGTTCAGAGGTATTAATTATTTAATAGATAATACTAAATCTAGGCTTAAAAAAAATTACATGCTAATGACAGCAAAAAATGTTACTTCAACTTTAGATCGTTTAGCTCCTTGGGATGAATATCTTGTACCAGTTCATATCGCTGCTAATGCAAATATATCAGGAAAAACTTTGATAGAATTAAATTTAAGAGAAAAATTTACTGTAAATGTTGTTGCAATAAGTAGAGATAAACGAACAATTATTGCACCAAAAGCGACAGAAATATTACAATCTAATGATACTTTATTGGTATATGGTAATGAAAAATCTATTACAGAACTTGAACAGTTTTGCAGTATAGAACGAATTGATGAAAATATGATATCTTTAGATCAATGTATTTTAGCTGGTATTCGATTAAATAAAGAACATCCTTTTGTAAATAAAACAATATTAGAAGCAGCTATTAGGCCAAATTATAATTGTATTGTATTAGCTATTAATAGAAATAACGTAAGGATTAAAAATCCAATATCTACTTTTGTATTTTATGAAAATGATGAATTATTTATTTTTGGTTCGAGAAGTTCTTTGGAAAAAATAAGGGAACTTCATAAAACTGTGAGCTAATCTAAATTATTTTTTATATTTCTAATAAGATCTAATTTAAAATTAAATAAATTTTTCTCCAAACCAGCCGGGTAGTGATGTGGATTTAAAAGTCTTTTGATACTTGGATGTAATTTTTTTAATGAATCAAAACATTTTTCTCTGATTTTAACTAAAGAAGGGCTTTGATAAACTAATTTTCCTTTTACAAAAATAGGTTTTAATAATTCTTCATATTCGCAGTTATTTGTAAGTTTATAAAAGCGATTAATATCGCTTGGATCAATAATATCTGTTTCTTTTCCTTTTTTATAAGTCAGTTCATCATAAATCATATCAGCAAAAAAATATTTATCTTTAAAATAACGGCGAACTTGTAAAATACCTGGAGTAGAGATTTTTATAGTTTGTTCTGAAAGTTTTATTGTATGTTTCCATTTTCTATTTTCATTTTGAATAGCCGATAATTTATAAACAGCACCTAATGCAGGATCATCAAAAGCAGTAACAAGTTGAGTTCCAACTCCCCAAGCAGAAATTTTAGCACCTTGTTCATTTAAGCTTGAAATCACATGCTCATTTAAATCATTGCTTGCAATAATAATTGTGTCTGGAAATCCTGCAGCATCCAACATTTTTCTAGCTTCTATACTAAGATAAGCTAAATCACCTGAATCCAAACGAATTCCAATAAGTTTTTTACCTCTTTCTTTTAACCAATAACCAACTTCTATGGCTTTTTTAACGCCTTTTAGAGTATCATAGGTATCAACTAAAAAGACGACATTATTTGGCATTCCTTTGGCAAGGGAATAAAATGATTCTAATTCACTGGAAAAAGCCATTACCCAACTGTGTGAGTGAGTTCCCTTAACTGGAATCCCGAAAATTTTTCCTGCTAAAGTATTGGATGTTCCCTCGCATCCTCCAATATAAGCAGCCCTACTTGCACTTAATCCTCCGTCAAGACCTTGCGCTCTGCGCAAGCCAAATTCTAAAACTGGTATATGATTTGAAACAGAAACAATTCTAGCCGCTTTCGTTGAGATAAGAGTATGAAAGTTTAAGATGTTAAGAAGAGGAGTTTCTAGTAGTTGGCACTGTAGTATAGGACCAGATATTCTCAACAGAGGTTCGTTGGGAAAGATGACATTTCCTTCTTCAATAGCAAAAACGTCACAAGAAATTTTTAAATTTTTTAAATAAACTAAAAATTCTTCAGCAAATAGGACTTGTCCATCATTTCCTGTTAAACTTTTTAGATATATAATATCATCATCAGTAAAAGAAAAATTATTTATATAATCAATTGCAAGTTCTAAACCAGAAGCTATTGAGTAACCATTTTTAAAAGGGTTTTTTCTAAAATAAACATTAAAAACACTTTTAGTTTCAGAAATTCCTTTTTTCCAATATGCATAAGCCATTGTAAGTTGATAAAAATCGGTTAATAGACTTAATGAGCTTTTATATAATGAAGAAAAATATTCTGACATTTCTGATACCTTGGTCTAAAATTTGGGGCAATAAAAAGTTTATTTACCTTTTATCTATTCAAAGAAAAATAAAATTCTTTGAATTCAGAAATATTTAATACTATAGGAAGGTTCTTTCTGGAATAAGTATGGAGATGATATCTGAAAATCGGGGTAATAGAGCATTCAGCATGACAGGTTTCTTCAAATTCATTCAATAAGTTAGATTTTAAAGGAAATGTTGAAGCAGAGTTTAAATTGATTTTCTTTAAGGCAGATAAAGTTCTGGGAAATTTTTCTAATTGTTGAATGAAGGAATGTGAATTAATAATATTTTGCACCCAAATTTGCCTATTCCCCTGAATACGCGCAATAACTATCTGTAAATCATAGTTGGTATCTGCATTTTCTTCATCTGATAAGTCTAACCATTTGATGTTTATAAATTTTTTTTCAGCCTCTGCTGCAAATTTCTTAAGTACCATATTTTTTGCTGAGGGGAATGGAATTGCAATTTTAATTTCTGTTAAATGTTCGGGAAAATCAAAATTATCTTCGTCCCATTTAATATTTTGACTATAGCCAGGTTCATTAGCCTCAAAATGTCCATTTGCTAAAATAATATTTTCCTCTTCTTGTGAATTTTTAGCAATGTTTCTTAAAATACTAGAAATTTTTTTGCGGGATTCAATTGAAGAAAATTGTTCACTTAGAGAATTAAAAATAGCAAAAAATGTATGCATATTTTGTTTTTTATTGATAAGATAATTCTCTTCTGAATCATTGATATTTTTGTATTGGTTAAAATCAAAAGTATTGAAGTAAAAGTCATAGTTGATTTTACTTTTTAAGGTAGAAAGTTCTACTAAATTACCGAGTACTGATAAAAAATATTTTCCACTTTCAAATTTTATTGGGTATTTACTAATTATATCAAAATAGCTTGGATCATAAATAGGGTGGGTAAACGAATTCAAACGTACCGGCCAAATTATATTTCGTAATGTTGTAAAGGATAAAATATCCTCAAGAACACCTTTAATATTTTCAACTAATCCTGTTAAGGTAAGTTTAAATTTGATTGGAGAAATTATTTCTACACCACTATAATGTTTTTTTTCCCAGCCAAAATGGGTGATTTCTTCTGTACCTTTTACTTGGATAGAACAAGAGGTCTTCCTATGTGCAAGACCTTTTGCTATCCCCATAGCGGCTTCAAAACTACTAATGGGTGTTCCATCTTGCCACGTGGCTTTTAAACATACAGTTGCTTCAAAGGTATTAGATTTCTCGCAAAAATGATAAGATTCTAGAATGCCATCTTGGCTATTTTCTCTATCTATGTAGGGCTTAAGTACAAGTAGCCAATAGCCTAAATTTTTCCAATTATTAATTTCTGTGAAGGGGTAAAAATCTAATTTAGAAACACCGGTACAGAATTTAAATAGATTGCCCATATCATTATTTTTTAACATTTGAGTATTTACTCCCGCAGAACATTAATTTGCTACGAAAACTAAGAGAAAGTCGAAGATTTAAAGGGAAACGTTTGAAATTATTAACAAATAACAGCAGTATTATATTTAAATTGAAATTAACTATCTGGCAAGTTTTTTTTAAAATAAATTTTTAAATAAACAAAATATGTTTAAAATTAGAATTTGATATCAAAAAAAACATAATTAATTAGTAATATTAAAATATTATATTTTTAGTATATTACTATTATTAATATTTAACGTTTTTTATAAATTTTATAAATTAAATTCAAACTTTCAGTGGTAGAAAATAGAAGTTCATTAGATAAAGAATATTTCTACATTTTTTATTCCTAAAACAATTAAAAAAGAGATTTAATTTAAATTTTATAGCATGTTAATGCTATATTAAGTAGATATATTTCCATATTATTAAAATAATATTGCATAAGATTTATTATACTGATACTAATTTCTCCTGTTAATTAAACTTATCTTTAATTAGATAAATGTCTATAATATTAAAGATTTTTTCGTGTATTATTCTAGAAAAGGGAAAAGATGAAAAATCTAAAAAAATTTGGTTCTTTATTACTTGTAATGTTGACGAGCTATTCTTGTAATTCAAGTATTTCAGAAGAATCTAAAAAAGATTCACAACAAATTGTAACATATAATGGAACAGATGATTTATATGAAATTGAAAGTCCAACTTCACCTTTTGCAAGACCAAAAAATGCAAAAATTGGCTTTGATGTTGATGGTGTTTTACATACTGAAGTAAAATATACTTTAAAAGATTATTACTTTCATAAAAGACCAGCTTTTGAAACAACTGGGAGAAATATCAGATTAAAAAAGGAAATTGATTTCCTTTTAAGTAATGGAAATACTTCATCCATTGTGACTCATAATCCATCAGTATGTAAACCTGAAAATATTTCAAATAGAGAAAACTTATTTAAAGAAAATGGCTTACCCTCAATTCCAAATCGCCAAGTTTTTTGTGTTGCATCAGGTACAAAAAAATCTGTGGAAATAAATAAACAAGGATTAACTTTATTTTATGATGATAGTCCTGCTGTTCTTGCAGAAGTATCAGCAAATAGCCCAACAACAAAACTGTTTATGCCGTTGCCTAAGCAACAAAAAGTTGCACATTATTTTTCTGATAAAAAGGAACCGACAAAATCTATTTCAAAGTGCGGAGTTTTAATTGTTGATGATTCAAAACCTGAAAAAAGATTTTTACTCCAATTAAGATCTCCTAGTTTGCAAGAATGGTGGAATTTTCCAGGTGGATCATGTGCATATCATGAGAATAAACATTTAAATTTTGATAAGCAAGAATTTGAAGATCCTATAACAGGTGCTATTCGAGAATTTGATGAAGAAGCTGGTAAATTTACATCTTTAAAATATGAACTTGATCAATCAAAACGTTTAATGGTTTTACAAGCTAATGATTATCTTTTATTTGTAGTTAAATTAGATAAAAATTATTTAGATATGCGGAAATTCGTTCCGCAAGATAAATTTGCTTGGGAAGTTAGTACTAAAGTTTTTAATATTCCTAATAGTCCTGGCTATCGTTGGTTTAAATTGAGTGAATGCAAAAAAGGTGCGAAAGTTGAAGGTCATAATTTAGGTGTGACAGGAGATACGTGCGATATGTTTAGAATTTATTTAGATGCCTTTTAATTTAAAAAGTATTTAAAATTATTGATTTATTTCTGTATATTTTTTATACAATTATTTTGTAGAAATGTATATAAATTAAGCATTACTCACCTTTTATTAATATTAATTCAAAATTAACAGAATGTTAATTATTGGCATACTTTTTGCTTTACGAAAAGTATGCTTTTTTATTCCGTTAAACCTTTTTTAAAATAAATCAATATGGTAACAAAAAATATTTTAATAAAATTGACTTTAATATTATCTATCTTTTGTTTTTTTGAAAAATCAATTTTTTCAAATGAGTTAATATATAACAATACTGAAAAGTATAATTTAGGTATTAATCAAAAAAATAATTCAGATTTAAAAGACTTTTATGCAGATAAATCAACAGAAGTAACTGGTACAAAATCCAACACAGATAGCGAATCAGGTTTTTTTCTCTGGGGAAAACCAGGTAAAGATGCTGTTTATTTAGGAATGTGGTCATTTCATTTAAGTCTACTAGTAAACCAAGGTGCAGAAGAAAATTGGCAACATGATTTACTTGCTGTTGCATATTCAGGATTTATTGCTGGTACATTTATTAATTCATTTCATGACCGTTGTTACGTTTTTGCTTTGCACAGAAGTTTATATAGAACTGGTGACAAGAATGGTTTCTCAACTGACTTAGGATATAATTTAGGTGTAGTGAAAGGATATGATGGTCGTTTGATTTCAATTGCAGATGAGCTAAAATACCTTCCTTTTTTCCAAGTGACATATGATATATCTTGGAAAATGCTCGGTCTTCAATTAAGCTATGTTGGTACAGTGCTAACAGCTGGGTTTTATATTGAATACGAAATTTAATAAATAGCCTTAACCCTTGTCAAATAACAAATTAATTAGTTATGTTCTAAAATTGTTAATTCTATACTTTGAAATAAAAGTGTTAATTTTAATAATTTGAGGAGCATGCGTATGTCAGTGAATCCCAATAATACTATTTTAAAAATGGAAAGGCCTCAAGCTCCTTTCTTAATTTTTGACATTGAAACTGTTCCAGATATTCCTCTTTTAGCAAAAAATTATTTAGAATATCAATTTAATGAAGAAGAATTATACTTAAAGTGGAACGATTATCAATTATTAAACCAAATAAAAGAAAAAGAAAATATTGAGTTTCCAAAAACTATTTATCATTCCATTATATCAATTTGTGCATTATATATTGATCCAGAAACATACTATATAATGGATGGATTTAAAAGAACTATTCCAAAAGTAAATTCTTATATTGAATTTTTAAACCATGAAAAAAAAATTATAGAAGAGTTTTGGCAATTTTCTTTGAAATATCAAGATTTTCATAAACATTGGTATGATCATACTTTTAATCGTAATCTAACAGAATATCAAAAAAGTAAACTAAAGAAATTACCTGTTACCTTTTGTGGATTTAACATAGCAAACTTTGACTTAATGGTTCTTGAACAAAGAAGTTTAATTCATTTTATAACATGCCCAATTGAAGATTATGTAAAAAACTTAGGAAATGATTCTTATCGATATAAATATGCAGCGGATAAAGTTTTTGATTTAATGAATTTTGTTTGTAATTATGACAACAGAAATGCGAGAGTAGGCTTAGACACTATTGCGAAAGCTATTGGCCTAGGAGGAAAAATGGCCGGTATGGATGGATCGCTTGTCGCCGAAGAATACTTTTGTAATCATGCTGCACAAAAAATTGAAGAATACTGCGCTATTGATGTTCTCATATCCTACGGAGTTTTTTTAGCAATACAGAAATTTCGTGGAATCCTTCCGGAGGATCAGTTTAAAGATTGTATTTTATGGTTTGAAAGATGGTTATTAAAAGAAGGAAAACCAGCTAATTATCAAGAATTAGTTAGGGAAAGCACAAAATTTTTTAATTATGCTAAAAATACTTAAGAGTTTCATCCCCGCGCCGATAGTTGTATGAGAAGACTTACAGGAGTATAGAAGTCTAAATACGCGATCTCATTTTTAACAAAGAGTTACGTATTTTTTAATTTATAATACTGATTTAATTAATGATTTTAATTATTTGAGGAGGCATATTATGTCAGAAGAACAAGGATTTTCAAAAGGTTTAGCAGGAGTTGTTGCTGATGCTACCTCAGTAAGCCAAGTTCAAGGAGAAGTTGGAAAATTAATTTATCGTGGTATCTCGATTGAAGAGCTTGCAGAAAAGTCTACTTACGAAGAATGCGTTTATTTTTCTTTGTATGGTAAGTTACCAACACAAAATCAGTTCAATAAATTTCTCACAGAAATGAAAATAAACAGAGTTTTGCCAAAAACTGTCGAAGCAGTTATTTCTGCTGCTCCAAGATCAGCTCACCCCATGTCTGTATTGCAAGCAGCAATTGCAGCAATTGGATTTGATGAACAACCTGTAAATTTAAAAAATGAAGAACATAATATTCATAGTGCAATTAAAATTATTAGCCAACTTTCTACTGCAGTTGCAAGAATTTCTCGTGAAAGACGTGGATTGCAACCAATTGCTCCAAATCCAGATCTTTCACATGCAGAAAATTTTCTTTATATGTTAAATGGTAACGTACCAAATAAAGAAGAAGCGAGAATGTTTGACGTTGCCTTAATACTTCATCTTGACCATGACTTTAATGCGTCTACTTTTGCTGCCAGAGTTGTCGCGTCCACAGAAGCAAAACTTTCACTTTCCATTTCAGCTGCAATTGGTGCTTTATCTGGTCCTTTGCATGGTGGTGCAAATGAAAAAGTTCTTGAAATGGCTGATGCTATTGGGGCTCCAGAAAATGCAAAAGCTTGGGTTGCAAATGCTTTAGCTACTAAAGCAAAAGTGATGGGCTTTGGTCACCGTGTATACAGAACTATGGATCCAAGAGCTAAAGTATTACGTGGAATGTTAGAAAAATTGGTAGCTACTAAAAAAGAAAAAGATACTTATGAAACTTTGAGAATTGTGCATGATTCTATGATTGAAGAATTAAGCAAGACTTCAAAAGATTATATCTGGCCCAATGTGGATTTCTGGTCAGGTGCTTTGTATCGTTTAATGGGTATTGAATCTATTGATTTTACTCCAATTTTCGCAGTTTCCAGAGTTGCTGGTTGGTCATCACACATTGTTGAAATGTGGAGAGACAACCGTATTTATCGCCCTGCTGCTAAATATGTAGGTCCAACAGATGATAAATATGTAGATATAAAAAATAGAAAATAATACACTTCAAAGCCATTTGTATTATAAAGTAATCTCATAGATTTTTTCTATGAGATTTTTTTTTGCGAGATAAAAATGGCTACAAATTCATTTAAAAATAAATCAACACCTGTTATTTCATTTGAAAATTATTCACTTTCTGTTGGTTTTATTTCACCTATTAGAGAACTTACTTTTACTATTTTCGAAGGAGAATCCGTAGCAATTATTGGACCAGCTGGTTCGGGAAAAAGTATGGTGTTATCTGTAATTGCACAGTTTATTTGGGAAATGGACAATAATTTACTTTTAAATTCCTTCAAACAAACAGGTGGAATTCGTATTTTGGGAATTCCTTTGTCAGGAAGAAAGCCAAATCAAGAAATTCTCAAAAAAATATCTTCCCAAATTGCTTTGGTATCTGAAAAAAGTGCTTGGCTCCCTGTTTCAATCGCAGAGAACTTTGCTCTTTCGCAAAATTTAGCTGGAATTCAAGATGTTTTGCCATTCCACCAATTAATAGATACTTTACCTATCTCTCAACATAATAAAGCATTAATAGATTCCCTTGCAGAACTGTTACCTAGTCAAGTTGAACTCCCCTTTTTGCAGCAATTAGCAATTATAAGAGCCTTGCTACGTAAGCCTAAAATATTTCTTCTTGATGATGCTTTTTTGCGCATGGATCCTGTTATGTTAAAGCAAACTGAAAATTTAATTTTAAATATGAGTGATAAAACAACATTAATATGGGCAACTAATGACTTATATCAAGCGAGTAGAGTTACTGATTGGACACTTTTCATGCGCCACGGAACAATTATAGAATACACTCAAACAGCACAATTTTTTACAAATCCTAGTACTCAAGAAGCAGAAAATTTTATTGCTGGTAGGGATGATGTTTAAAATACTGTATAAAAATAATAAAATTTAAATTCAAAATAATTAATTAGAAATAATTTTCTTTAAAACTAAATCAAAGTTAAAATCATATTTTTTTAAATTTTTATTTTTAACTTTTGAAAAATTTGAGAAATTAATTTTTTTGAAATTATCTGGTTTGAAATTTTTTAGATATAAATTAATATTTGAATTGGAAAGAACTGTCATTTTTGAAGTAAAAGAAGTTTTTTCTGACGCAAAATCTTTTTTATTTAGATAATCATAAACTAAAACAGAAGCCCAAGCTGTTTCAATAAAATGGCCGTTCAATGAAGTGAAAAGTTTTCCCGATTGCATTTGTTTTAGTGCCTCTGGAACCCAATCCATAGAACCTACTATAATATCTTTTCCAGGAATAATTTTAGTTTTACTCAAAGAATCAAGAGCTCCTAATCCCATGAGATCGTTTGCAGACCATACAACTTTTGCTTCTGGATATCTTAATATGAGCCAATTTAAAGATTTTTCCGCTTCCCTTCGATCCCAATTAGCTGATGTTATTTGGTCTAAAATAATTTTTTTTTCTTGTTGAGAAGCTAATTTTAATCCATTTTCTCTTTCAATAGAAGCTGTATCTGTTTTTGTACCAATAATACTTAAAAAATGAATATTCCCATTTTTATCCTTTAGACCAAGACGTTTTGCTTCATTAAATAGTTGGAGTGCTAAATCATATCCAGCTTTTTTATCATCGGGTAAAATTTGACCAATCCAGTATTTAAATTTTTCCCTAGGTTTTCCATACTGTTTTGCTTGATCTTCTGTTAAACCAGCATTAAAAATAAACGCTGGGATTTTATTTTCTTCTGCTATTTTCAGCATATTAACCGCATTAGATTTTAAATTTTGGAAAATAACAGCATCTGGTTTATTTAAATTAGTTGCTTTCTTTTTGAAATCATTTACCATAAATGCGGCGTCTCTATCTACATAAACGATATTAAGCTCCATTCCTAAATTTTGACAAGCTGCTTGCGCAAATTCTGAAGTAGTTCTCCACCAAAATCCTTCTTGATTTTCTGAATTATAGTACAAAATATGGAGTTTTTTTTCTTTTGCCTCATTACTGACTGAATATGCAAAAATATTAAAAACAATTAATATTAAGAGAGGTATTGAACGAAAAATATATTTCATATGCAAGTCCTTTTTTAAAATTATTCCTATTTTTAATATTAGCAAATATTTTTAATTTTGATTTTTAAACTGTGCAATTAATGACGAAATAAGTTTTGTTCTAAAAGAATGAAGATTTTTCTCAATGTTGGATTATAACGAATAAGATTTTTACTTTCTCGAGTACAAATGACTAAAATAATCATACAAAGAGAAAAAAGCAAATTTATTAAAAAAATCATTGTCATATATTTTTTGTTTATTCCCTATGCTTTTAGCTTTTGCATAATTTTCAGCATAGATCTTTGCTGGCTTACTTAAACTAAAATTTTGAAAATAATTTTTATTTAATAGAAATTTTTCATTTGCAACATATGCATGATAATTTATAAAATCTACTGAAAAAACCAATTTGTTATTTCTTTTGTCAATAATTTCGTATAAATTATTTTCTTTATTTTTATTAAAGTACCATTTAAAATGATCGTCTTTAATTTCTATATTAGAGCAATAAATATTGCTAATTTTATTCAAATTTAATGTATAACTACCATATTTTCCTACATATGAATAGTAGCATACTAATGAACTTGTTTTTTGTTCTCCATAGTTAGAAAAAAGCAGGTTTAAATTTGCATTATAGTAATTTTGATAGGCTTTTAATTCACTTACTAGATCAGCTTTTACTGAACTGTAAATACTTGGATAAAATGTATAATTGTTCTTTTTAGAAATTCCTTTAATATTGGCTTGAATAGAAAACTGTAGAATTGGTTTGGATATCTTTTCCTCAATTTCAGAAGAATTACTTATTGTAAAAATAGGGTAACCATCATTATTGTTTTTTTCAATTAAATATGAGGTACCAAGGTGATTGTAAAATCCTACCCTTGTCCCTTTATAAGTATATAAAGCTGAATTTGAATCAGTTAACTTTTTTAATTCCCATAATTGTTCAGTTTTATTTAAATCACAGATTTCCATTTTTAAGTAATCGTTCTCTCTTATACTTCTACTAAGACAAAGAAACTGAGAGTTTTCTGCACTATTAAATTTAGAAATAATTTGGCCAAATTCAGTATAAATAAATTCATTATAAATTGAATTTTCACAATTATCTACAAAAATGAAATTACCATCATGAACTAAACATCTTGCAATATTTGATGGGTCTTTAGTTTTAATTTTTATTTTACTTTTTTTAAATATTTTTTCTGGACTTTCTATAGTTTTTTCATCAATAAATTTAGGTTTTCTACAACTATATATTCTATCAATAGAACGCTTATCTCTTTGTGCTGAATTAATTTGCAAAGTTCGAATGTCAATTTCACAAAACATTTCATTTGTTGTTTGGTATGCATTAGAAATGTCACCAATTGGATAATTATTTGTGTGTATGGAAGGTTGGAGACTAGAGTCATAATGCGGGTTTTGAAGGGTAATTCCTTCCACAAAATCCATAGTTTCTAAATTAAATTCATAACGGGTAGCAGAAACAATATTGCGTGTACTTATATTACCAATTGCAGCATATTCATTAGTATTTGCATATAGTGAATACAGATTGTCTAATTGACGGAATCTAACAGGGTCATGAAATGCTAAATTTAATTCACGCTGGTAAGTATCAGTAACACTTACAAAATTATTGCTTGGAATAATTTCATAAATATAAAAATAGTTTCTTTGCCAGGGGCTTTCAGCATTAAAAATATCTAATAATGCTGATCTTCTAGCATTTTCAAGCGTATAATTTCTATCTGAAAACGTGCTTATAAAAGCACTAGGATTTTGAACTTGGCTTGTAGTTGTTTCTGTTACACTGAGATTTGGTTGATTTATATTTAAAAGGAGATGCTTAGTTAAATCTAAACAACGTTCTCTAGAATTAAATTCTCTTGCGCACATTTGCCTTTCAAAACCTACTAAGAAAATAAAGTCAGCTTCTGTTGGTGAAGCTCTATACACTCTATTAGGAACAATTAATTTATCTGATTGAGAAAAAGATGACTGACTATTTTCATCTTCAAATGTTTGAGAATAACTAAAATTGCAAATAATAAATATGCAATTACTTGCTAATAACTTCGATATTATGTTTAAATTTTTCATTTTACTTTCTTTTATTTTGTTATAGATTTATGTTAAAAGATAAAATAATTAATTAGGATCAATTATTCAAAAAACTGATTTTTCATTTTATTAATTTTTAAATTTATGTCAAATTTGATAAAAAAAATCTACCAATCTAAATAGTAAATATAGAATTAAAATCTACTAATTTATTTTATAGATATATAATTTATTAGAATTTCCTTACTTAAAAGAAATTATTTTTAATTTTAAGAAGAAAATATTTCATGTACCACAATTAGTCATTTGATTATTAGCTTGTATTAATATTGGTATTATGAGATAATCCACATTTTTATAACTAATATTTTGAAATAATAAGGAAAATTAAATTCAAAATTTATCAAATATTAATTTTATTAAAATCTTTTATTTTAATTGATCTGTAAAATGTAGTAACAATAAAATTAAAATAAGAAAATGCAACAAAAATTGGTTATGGAAGTATTTGTGGATTTATGAAAAAAGGAGCCGTAAATGTTTATTGGAAAGCAAAACAATTTATTACTAAATATATTTCTTAACATCTTAGGTCTGTCATTTTCATGTCATGCGACAGCGGAATCTTTTCCTTTACCAGGTATGAATAAAGAGGAAATAGAAAAATATGTTGCTCAGCATAGCAATTCTATGCCTGATTTGTGGGGTAGATCTTTTGTCACCTCTCAATCTTATAAAGATCTTCATTTAGAGAATATTGGTACTCAATTGACATGCAAAAAGTTTGATGGATGTTCCGGTTATATTTACTTTTATCGAAATAATAGAAATAATTTAAGAAATCATAATGAATTTTCTTTTATGGTTCATGATAATAAAAGTAATTCTGATAAAGGATTTACTATTGTAGAAGAAAGTAACACTTTAGTAACCCAATTATACTATAAATACACTGATGGTAAATTTTATCGGGAGGCATTTAACCCAATTTCTCCTTCTATAAATGGCGGAATAGCACTTGATGGAAGTTATTCAGATTGGCAATATTATAAAGCTAATTATGGTGAAGCATTTTTATACATTCCAGTTCTTGCGGCACCCCAAGAGGTCGCCGGATTTTATCTTGGGTTCAATAATCCTGAATTGTCTAAACATGATTTTCCTACTCAAATAATGAGCAATGATGGAAGTCAGGAAAGATTAAATTACTACACATTTTGGCGATTAAAAGGACAATATTTAGTACCAGCAAATTCAGAAAGTAATTTGACTTTTCAAGTAACTCAAGGAGTAACAACAACTGATTCAACTTCATTTGCATACCAATTAAATATACCTCCAAATGCTTTTACTGATATGCTTTTATCTGCTGGTCTTTCATATACTTCTACTCATTCAGTTGCTGTTCAAGATTCCTCAACAGTTACTGAATCTATCAAATTCCCACCTGTAAATTATAATTCTATAGATGCTGTATATTCTCTTGCGCTTGCTTCTAAAACTTTATCTCCAAATTTAGAGAAATTTATGGAAAATGGAAATAAACAATTGATTCAGGAAAATGCTTTTTTTAATTGGGAATTAGCAAAATCAGGGGTAATAAATGAATATGACAATGTGGTGGATGCAAAATCTCCAGATTCAAACTATATTAATTCTTATATATCAGTTAAATCATTCTTTCAGATACCAAGTATTAGACAGTAGATAAAGAAAATCTATCAGACTTACTTAAAAAACTTAAGATACAATTTCACTTTCGCTATCAAATATAATCTTCACATGTTTAAATTTTTCAAGCAATCTGTTTCCTTTTTTCTTTTTATAAAAATCTAGGAGAGGAGGAGGTGGTGGTGGTAATGACATGCCTCCATTGCTATTGGTATTTATTACTTGACTACCTGCAATTTCAGTTATTGAACTACTCATACTTGAGTTAGTGATACTGCTATTAAGCGATATTTGTGATCCATTGCTTAAATTATATTTTCTATACATTTCTTCCAACTTTGCAAGATAAAAATTTAAATTATTTTCTACTTGTAACTCAGATATAAAATCATCTTGCATAAGCTTTAAAAATTTTCTTTTAAAGATATCTTCGCAAATAATTTTTTGGTCTTTATTTATTTTAATTACTTTTTTAATTTTTTCGATCCAAGTAAAAGAAACCTTTAGTTCATTTAATATTAAAGTAATGCATTGATTTAAATTTTTCGGGATATTTAAATATCCATCATCTAGTAATATTCTGGCTAAGGTGTTAACTATATCATTAATAGAGATAATATTTATATAAGATACTTTTTTATCCCCTGGATTTGAAAGTTTAAATTCAAGGATGGGTAGAGAAATGTTCAATTCTTTCTTAATATAATAATAAAAACATGTTAAAAGAAGTATTTCTTGATCTTTTTTTGCAGGATCTTTAATTTGAATAAATAAAGCAACAAGAGCTTCTTTGCTCAAACCAAATAAAGATTCATTTAATTTATCTATATCATCTTTAATCATCGATTTATATATAAGTAAAGATCGAAAAAAATTAATGTCAATGAAGTAATTTTCATACCTTTCTCTATTTATATCATTTTCACCAACCCACCATTTTAAATTAGATTGAACACCGGTAGAAAAAACATAGCGATATTCTTTTGTATTTAATGATAAAATATTGAATAATAAACCAACATTTTGTGACCCATAAAAATTTATATTCCCATCAGGTCTAACTATAGTGGTTGCTAATTTTTTTGTAAATTTTTTATCTATTTTTGGTTTTTTACTTACGTCTTTAATTTCTAAAAGCCCTGTTTTTAAGTTATATATTTGATATGTACCATTACTTTTATCTACTTTATCTGGCTGATAAGATCCATAATTACTACTAGCAGGATCTTTAATATTCTTTACTTCAGCTTTTAAATTATTTAAACTTACCATTCTTCCAGTAGCTCTGCAAGAAGAAATAGTTTCTAACGCATATTCATATTTACGGTCTTTGTTGTAATTTTTTATAAAGATACAGTAGTCATTATAATGATCAATTGGTAGTTTTAATCCATTATTTTCCATAACTTCTCTAACTTTTTGCTTAAATTCTTCATTATTTGGTAAAATGTAATTAATTATGTTGGGGCCAGCTTGATAATTAAGGCCGTATGATAATGCTGAAAATAACATTTCATGCAGGCTATGATCATTAGCTTGTGTCATCCAAACGATATAAGCTAATTTAATGACGTGCAGATAATTAAAGTCTATTTTATTATTATCAATACCAAGTCCGACAATGCAAGCCATTGAAATGCTGTAGTCCATTGTTCCAGAAATTCCTGAAAGTCTTGGCATAAAGGTTTCATTTGATAAGGTTAAAAATTTTCTTGCCTCAATATTTTGTGTATCTTCAATGTAGTCATATGTAGTTGCACCTGATTGCGCATTTATAGCACTGTCAAGTATACTATCATCAGCTAATACACTCCTATAATTTCTTTTAGTCATTTCTTGAATTTCTTCTTGAGAGAAATTAACTTTATTGAACATAAAATCTTTTATATCAGAACTTTTTCTGTTTGTTGCTTCAGGATAAATGACTTGTCTATAAGTTGGAAATCTTAGTTTTACTAATTTATCTTTATAAACTTGACTATTTTCATCGCTATCACGCCTTAATTCTTTAGAATTAAGTTCATTCGCAGTTCCTGGGCAGTATAAAACAAACTTTGATTTTTTTTGGGAAGATCTTCTTTTTAATTCTTTAACGCACTCTTTGTTTATTTTCCAATTTGTTTCATTTCTTTTTATATAATGTCTGATAACATTATAAGGTGAGTTTAGAGTAAATATACTATATTTTTTTAAAATATACTTTTCAACAAAAGGCATCATTTTATAAACAAAAAATAGTCTATATCTAAACTCTGCAACGCCTTCACTAGTAGGGCTTTTATTGCTTATAATTCTAAAAAGTTTTTCCGAATCAGATAAATGCCCAAACCAGTAATCTTTTTGTTCACTTGCAAACCTAGTTCTTAAATGTTTTTTTACTTTCTCAATCACAGAATATTCATCTGTATTTTTATGTTCTTTTAGGAGTTCATAGTATGCAATACCTTTTAATACAATAAAGTAACGATAGCTTACATTTTGTGCAAAGTTTAAAATAATATTTTTTTCTGCTTGAGTGTTTTCAATATATAGTTTTTTTGCAGCATAAGTCACAGCCCCTTGTAGATACTTAATTGAATCAGTATAGCTTTTTTTTAATTGTTGCACTTCCTTTAAATTTTCTTTTTCAAATGTAATTTTCTCATAATTTAAATTGATTGGGTGATCTCTAAAATTTAAAAACATCGTTTCCCCCCTTTGAAAACTGTTCAAAGGTAGGAAAGCAAAAATAATTCCATTATTTATTTTAAAATAATTAGTTATTTATAAAATATTATTTATAATTATTAAAAAATAATTAAATTAATATTAAATTTTTAATATTTTATTAATATTAATATTGATTTATTAATTTTTTTTAAATCTGATTTTAGATATCTAGTCTTGAAAAAGAAGAATCATAATTTTATTTTTTAATTTAGAAAAATATTTGTTTTCTATAGAAGTCAAAGAATTTAAATTTCAGCCAAATTTCTTCCGATAATCTTTCATAAATTCAGCAAATGCACTAGCAGATTCAAGGCTGACCCCATTATACATTGAAGCTCGAATACCTCCTACTGAACGATATCCCTTAATTTCTAATAAATGATGTTTAGCAGCTTCAGCTATAAAGTGTTCATCTTGTTTTTCATTGGGAAGTCGGAAAACAAAATTATGTCTTGATCGATCATGTTTATCTGTTCTACCAATATAAAGTCCCGCATCAACTTCAGAGTAAATCATTTTAGCTTTTTCAAGCGACCACTTTTCCATCACTTTAATTCCACCTGATTGATCAATCCAGTGTAGCATTCTATTCATCGCATAAATTGGAAAAACTGGAGGGGTATTTAAAGCACTTTTTGTATCGAATATGGCATGATAAGAAAGAGCTTTTCCTAAGTAATTTGCTTTTGTAATCTCTCTACTTGCTTCTAATAAATCATTTCTAATAATAATTACTGAGACACCAGCAATTCCAAAATTCTTTTGCGCACTGGCGTAAACAATAGCTGTGGAATCCCATGGAATATCAGTGCGAGCTGCTAAAGAGCTCGTCATATCTAGCACTAACGGGATTTTTCCAAACGTAGGAATAGTTTTATATTCCGTTCCATAAACAGTATTATTTACAGTAATGTGCACATACTTAGAATGTTCGGGTATTTCCCAGTTTTTGGGATTTCCTAACGAAACATAGTCGCAAGTTCTTCCATCATATACAATATGCACTTTTCTAGGTTGTGCATGGACTTCTTCACATGCTAAATGGGCCCAAATGCCAGTATCGGTATATGCTAATTCCTCACCTGGTTTAGATAGATGTTGAGGAATTAAAGAAAAGTGTTGTTGCGCCCCACAGCATGAAAAAAGAACTGAGTGGGTGTTTGGAACATGAAAAACTTTTCTTGCAAGTTGAAGGGTTTCTTCATTTAAATGTTCATACTGTTTGGAACGGTGTGATATTTCCATTACGCTGACACCAATTCCAAAAGTATCTAACAATTCTTCTTTAATTTGTTTTTTTACTGCTTTCGGTAAGCTTGCAGGCCCTGGACTAAAATAATGAACATTCATAGAAACCTCTCTTTAGTTGCTAAAAGACGATGTTTTATCGGTATATTATAGTTAAAAATGTAACTTGCACAACTATTTTTGCTAAAAGAATAGTTGTTTAATACTTCCCAATAAATGAATAGCTTACAGTGAATACTTAGATTAACCGCCAAATGATTTCAAGAGAGTTTTATATTTTTTCCAAAATAAATATGCTATAAAAAATAGAATTAATAATGGAATGATTGAAAGGGTAATTAAATTATACTGTTTATACTTTAAAATGAGAACAGGTAAAGATGAAATAAACATATAAGGAACAGTAATAAATAATATTTTAAATAAATTTTGGCTAAATATTGTTGGTGGTAAATAACAAAGTTGTGAAAAATGGTGCATATGAAAACCGATATATAAATTTTTCTGTGAAAATAAATTTAAAGAAACCATAATAAAAGTAAAGAGAATGCCTATAGTTATTGAAATAAATGAAGAAACAAAAAATAAAATAATATCTGAAAAATTTGTTACTATATTATTATATAATATATAAAATATTAACATAAAATAGATTACTACAGCAATTATTAATTTTGTTACTCTGAAAAAATAAAACAACACAAAAAACAATAAATTTATTGGTTTACATAAATAACTATCAAATTTTCCCTCAAAGACAGTCTCAAAAAATTCAAACATATTATCATCTAAGCATTCAACAAAAAGGCGAAAAGACATATAAAATAGGGAAGCAAGAAAAAAATCATCAAAGCTCCAAAAACCAAAGTTTCTACTATAAGAAAATATAACTTTAAATAAACAGATAGTAAAAATATTAATAGAAATAGTGACGAATAATTCTCCTAAAAAATCTGCTTTAAAACTCATTTCACTGAGAAGCCTGTATTTAAAATTTTTAAAAATTAATTTTAGCATTTAACCACCATGTGAAGTGTATTTCTTTATTGTTATTTTTTCAATAAACTTAATTATAAAAATAAAGGTAATAATATAAAATATGGCAAGAAAAAAAATAGTTTTTAAGTTTGTTGGGGTTGGGTTTAAAATAATATCAGGAGTTGCAGAAATTAAAATTCTAAAAGGGTTATATCTTAATACTGTTTGATAAGGTTCTGGCCATAGATCTATTGGTATTAAAAACCCTCCAAATATCTGTAAAATTAAATAAAAAAGATAATTTATAAAAACACTATTTATAAACCAGTAACAAAATAACGAAAAAGTATAAGCAATTTGTATAGTTAATATTTGTGAGAGGATGTAGAGAATAAACACATGGATTGTTATTGATGAGTTAAATATAAAGGTAAAAAAAACAAGTATTATTGATGTTAATGTCATGAAAATGAAATTTCTTCCAATAGATATATGTAATATTAAACTAAAATTTGATATAGGTTTTGTCTTATAAACATCAATGCTGCCATTTTTTATTCTTTCGGACATTGTTCGTATAATTTCATCCGAATCGTTTGTCATCATAAAAAGCACTGTTATGCAGACATAAATAATAATTTGCGAGAAAGTATATTGTTTAATTTGTTCATTGCTTGCAAAGACAAAATTCCAAGTAATCAATTGGACTAAAATGGGCAGTATTAAACCCCCAATTGTTATGCTAATTACTGTAGATTTATTAGACAAAAATTCAGCAGTATAAATTTTTATAAAATTTTTAATTTTTACGATATTTTTAATTATCTCCATCTGATTCATAATTATCACTTTCATTGTTTTTAAATATCTGAAACTGTCCTGCTAAAATTTCTTCAAAGGACATTGATTTTAACTCAAAATCTGTAATTTTCATGGAGATAAATAAATTTATTAAGTTTATTTCATCTTCTTTATTTGTAATTACATTTAGGCAATCATTAATTAAATAAAATTCTGCTTGGGAAGACCAGGCTAATATATTTTCTTTTATTAATTCTTGATTTAACTCTTTATTTTTGAGAATTATTTTTACTTTTTGTTGGTATCTTTTCTTAAGATTTGAAGTGTCCTCTGCTAAAACAATTTCTCCTTTAGCAAGAATATTTATTTCATCGCAGCAATTTTCTATGTCTGTTGGATCGTGTGAGGTTAAAATAAATGTTCTATTATTTTTTTCTTTCTCGTAGTTGATAAATTCACGAATCATCATTTTTGATTCCATATCAACGCCAATAGTAGGTTCATCTAATAAAATAAGTTCTGGAGAATGCAGTAAATTCATAATTAAATCTGATTTTACTCTTTCGCCTAAGCTCATATTTTTTACTCTTCTTTCCAAACATTTTTCCATAGATAAAATGCTTGTTAAATGCTTTAATCTTCTTTCATAGCTTATATTATCAATACCATAAATAGTTTTATGTAAATCAAAACTATATTTAGCAGGTAAATCCCAAATTAATGAAGATTTATGTCCAAAAACAACACCTAATTTTTTTTGAAAAGATTTATTTCGCTCGTATGGAACATAATCTAATATTTTGATTGTTCCTTCAGATGGTTGCATAATTCCAGAGATTATTTTCATTAACGTAGATTTACCTGCTCCATTGGATCCAATGATGGCAAGAGATTTGCCTGCAGACAGATTTATTGAGCAGTTTTTAATAAGATATTTTTTCTTTTTTTTGGGGAAGAAATAGTTTTTTATCTTTCCCCTAACATCTTTTTTTTCATATGGAATATTTTCTTCAATACTTTTGCAAATTAAATGCATGTTAATAGCATTATTCATGGCTTTATTTTTCTTTCATATGGAATTTTAATTTTGGGGATTATTTTTTATGAATGCATGGCTCGACTTTAAGTTACTAAAGCAACGTTGTTGTTGCGTTTCGTTGAAAATAAAGACAAGTTACGTTTTTGTCAAATTTTACAAACCAATATTATAAAAAAGTGAATACATTTTTAATTTAAAATTTTATAGATGCTAGAACGATTCCTATTTCATGTTCTCCAACCCAAAAAACCGGGAATCCCAAATGAACATCACTACCTTCTCCAACAATTAAAGCCCCTATTTTTGGAATTTCTTTTTTCTTGGCAAGATTTTGTTCTGCTTTATCTTTTTTAGGAAGGACATTATTTCCTTGTCCAGGTATAATTGGTGGCATGCTATAGTAATAATTGTCTTCATTTTCTGGCGCATAATTAAAGTAGGAATTGGTTTGAGTTTTTGAAACATTATATAATCCAAAAGCACTACCCATCATAAAGCCGATGGAAGCTCCTCCTGCCACAACTCGAAGATTGCTCATTGGAGATCCCGATAGGAAGGGTAAAATAGCTGTCCCCATAGTTGCTCCAAATAAAGCTCCATAGCCCCCAGCAACAAATATATCTCGCATATCATCTTCGCTTGTAAAAGCCTGTTGGCTAAATGCTTGAGAAATCCAAGATCCGCCACTCACAAGAAGACAAAAAGTTAATAACCCTAATTTCTGACATGGTTTTAAAAATTTACTGAATCCTATATTAGTAGCCATATGCGCTCGATCTCCTAATCAAGATTTTACTCTTTTTTAGAAATGAATTGAAATGTCGCAGAAGTATGAGTCAAATCTGTTAGTGCAAAATATTCCTGAACTAAGTTTGAAATGCATGGTGTTACAAGCTCTCTAACAAATTGGATATTTTTTTTTTGCAAGATTGCTTGACAAGGTTGGCATACATACATTATTCACACTTTCACCGAGACGTACGCTGGCTTAGCTCAATTGGTAGAGCACCTGATTTGTAATCAGGCGGTTGGGGGTTCAATTCCCTTAGCCAGCTCCACGGTATCGGGGAGGTTCCAGAGTGGCTAAATGGGGCGGACTGTAAATCCGCTGTCTTACGACTTCGGCAGTTCGAATCTGCCCCTCCCCACCATATACGTTTCACCATTCTTAAGCGGGTGTAGCTCAATTGGCTAGAGCGTCAGCCTTCCAAGCTGAATGTTGAGGGATCGTGCCCCTTCACCCGCTCCAATTTCCCAGCCTTCGCTTTTTGCCTTGAATGAATTTATTATCTAAGCATACGCCCATGTAGCTCAGCGGTAGAGCACTTCCTTGGTAAGGAAGAGGTCTCCGGTTCAAGCCCGGATATGGGCTCCATTGTAGCAAAAGGTTTCTCATGCCTATCGAATTAAATCAAAATAAATTACCTAATGCTCTTTTAGTTGGTGTTCCAACTCCGGATATAACTGATAACGAGAATCAAGAGTCCCTAAAAGAACTTGAGCGTTTAGTAACAACTTTGGGCTTCTCTGTGATTGATACTATTTTTCAACGTCGCGCTTCAGCGGCTGGAGCAGTACCATTAGGTGAAGGTAAAATTAAAGAAATAGCTAAATTAACAGGCGGATCTGGAAAAATAAAAACAGGACCGCAAATTAAAAAAAACAAAGCAAAACAAAAAGCTGAGCAAGAAGATGAGGAAGAAATATCATCTGCAAATATAGAAATTGATCCAGCAAAAAAACCGCAGGCTATTGTTTTTGATTGTGAACTTACTCCTTCGCAAATATCTAATTTAAAAAGTGCTTTTGGTGTTGAAGTCCTTGATAGAACGGGTGTTATAGTTGAGATTTTCAGCAAGCACGCTAAAACTAGAGAATCTCGCTTACAAGTTGAAATAGCTCGCTTAAAATACTTGGCTCCTCGTATCCGAGAAAGTGGCGCGAGTGAACGCCAGGGAAGTGGTGCTGGAGCAAGGGGGGCTGGGGAAACAGATATTGAGCTAGATAAAAGAAGGATTCGTGACAGGATAGCAGAATTAAGAAGAGAAATTGAATCTATTCAAAAGGAACAAGGAACACGCAGAAAAAAAAGATCTGAACAGCCTTGCGTTGCCTTAGTCGGTTATACAAATGCAGGAAAATCTTCATTAATGCGGAAACTGACTGGAAGTGAAGTACTTGTAGAAGATAAACTGTTTGCAACCTTAGATACTACTGTAAGACCCCTTTATCCTGAGACGCATCCTAAAATTTTAATTTCTGATACTGTGGGATTTATTAGAAAACTTCCTCACGACTTGGTTGTCTCCTTTCGCTCAACCTTAGAAGAGGCTCTAAATGCCTCACTTTTACTCTATGTTATTGATATTTCTGATGATAGTTGGCGAACCCATTTGGAAGTCACTAAGTCTACTCTACAAGGTATTGGAGTTTTAGAAGATACAGCCTGTGTACATATTTTTAACAAGATAGATAAAGTAGAAGACAGTGTGATTCAAAGTGTTAAGTTGGAATATGCAAATTCGCTATTTATTTCTACCAAAAATACAACAGATGTAAAAACTGTATATCAATTCATCCAAGAATTTTTTGAGCAAGAAATGACTGACGAGTCTGTTTTTGTTCCTTATCAAACTATGGGTGCGGTAGGGGAAATTCGTGAAAATTTTAGGGTAATCAATGAGCGGTACGAAAATGAGGGAACATACTTTTTATTGCGTGGAAAAAAAGAATATTTTCAACGTCTAAAAGAGAGGTATCAACTAAAAAAAGAATAAATTGCTTATGATGTTAAGTTTTTTAGGAATATTTTTCGATTATAGAAATTACAAAAAAGAAAATAAAAGATTATTCAATTTAGGCTGAATCGTCACAAATAATTGATTTAAAAACAATAAAAAAATAAAAAAATGATTAAAATTAAAGCGTTTTAAAAAATTATCTTGTCTTTTGAAAACAATACAAAAAAGAAAAAGTTTTCTTAAAATAATGAGATGAGTTGAAAGTTTTTTAACGCTTTACAGTAAAAAAATACAACCCAGTTTTTGAGTATAATTGCATGAAATAAAAATGGGAGTCTTTTTTTTAGATACCTCAGTATAAAGCTTGCAATTTAAAATAAGTTGAGTTTATAACGTCCAAAGAAGCCATGAGACAAAATTGTTCGGAGGATTAAGGCTTCTTTACCAGCCCAAAAAATACCTTCCTTTGATCTCTCGCCATAGCATTGTCCTCACAAAATTATACATGCCACATTTCTTCCTCAGAAGAACGACGAAGGGATAGCACCGAACGGCTAGCCCTTTTTTATTTTAAATTTATTTTTACTTGTGAGTGTTGCTTTCTGCTTTGACCTCTTTTATTCTAATAAGGTAACGGAAAAATAACAAACAAAGGAGATTGCTATGCCTAGCAAAGACAGTAAGAAAAAGAAAAAGCAAGATAAATCAAAATCTGCTCCTGTTGCTAACCAAGCTAAGCCTCAAGAACAACAAGCTCCGCAAAAAGATTCAAAAAAGCGCTAATACAGCGCTTTTTTGATCCCACACTATTAAGATTTTATATCTTCTCTAACTTTCTGCATAGAGTTTAATTCCAAAACGTTTTCTATATATCTTTGAATGATGGGATACTTCATTACTTCTTCTTTAATGCAAAGTAATGTTGGTACTAATATAAAATCTGGTGTGCTTAACTTATCAGAAAGTAAATATTTATTTTTCTCCAGTTTTGCTAAAATAAACTCTATGCTTCGAGCAAATTTTTTCGAACTCTCCTCTGCTATGGAAGCAATACGTTTTTCAGGTGGGAATCTTTTAGTATGGAAGTATAAGTTAAAACAAATGGGATCGAGAGTAGAAGTTATAAAGTACATAGCTTCTTCATATATTGCTTGTTCTTTAAGATTAGTTTCTGAAGGAAAATAAATATTTTTCTTATATTTTTTGGCTAAGTAATGACAAATAGCGCCAGATTCTATTAATTTAACTTCTGCAGAGTTGTCTATCAAAAAAGGAACACATCCTGATGGATTTATCTGTAAATATTCTTTCGTTAAATGCTCGGACTTGCTTAAAATTAATGTTTTTTTCTCATAGGGTATTTGCATTTCTTCTAATAAAAATTTAACTCTATCGGAACGGGTAGCAGGACATTCATATAAAACGAGTGATTTGCTTGACATAGCACCATCCTTTTTGCCATGAATTTCATGTTGCTTACAAGAGCAATCAACTCTATAGGAATTTTATGAAAAATAAAACTAATCGGGAAAAAAACAATCAAGCATTTTATCTCCAAGCAAAAAAATCTTTGGGACAAAATTTTCTAAATAGTGAAGCAATTATAGATAAAATTTCTGAATCCATAGATGTTCTTTATAACATAGAAACTGAAAAATATTTACATGAAATAGGGCCTGGTTCTGGTGCGCTAACTAAAAAGCTTTTAGAAAAAAATATTAAAATCTTAGCAATTGAAAAAGATCAACGAGCTGTCGAAGGATTAATGAAGACGTTAGTGCTAGAATATCCCGATAAGTTAAATATTTTAAATCAAGATATTTTACAATGGAATCCAACGCAAGATAACAATCTTAGTAGTTCTCTTAAACCTATTTGTGTTGGAAATATTCCATACTATATTACAAGCGATATTTTGATGTGGTTTTGTAAATTTAAAAAATTTTATAGTAACGGTATTTTTATGGTACAAAAAGAAGTTGCTGATAGATTAAATGCAACTCCTGGAACAAAAGATTACGGTAGATTAACTGTGAAAGTCCAACTTTTTTTTAAAGTTGAAAAATTATTTGATGTGCCTGCTCATTTATTTGTCCCAAGACCCAAAGTGGATTCGGCAATAATTAAATTAACTCCTAATTTATTTAGTTTTAATGATGATGAAGAAGATACATCATTTGGTAAATTTACAGCAGTTTTATTTAGTGCTCGAAGAAAAATGTTACGCAGAGCTTTAGCATTGCAATTGCAAATTTTGCAACAAAAAAATCCTAAAAAAGTAGCTGATTTTTGGCAATTGGCGTCTGAGCATAATATAACTGAAGAGTCCAGACCGGATACCATATCACCAAACGTCATTTTAGCTTTTTTCAAATATTTTCAGGAAGCTGGATAAAATTTATAAAATTAATTTTATCCTAGTTTTTCATAAAGTATTTTTAATGCATCGATCATTGTAAATATTCCTATTAGGATATTTTTGTCATCAAAAATAAAAGCACAATCAAGTTTTTTATCTATCAGTTCATTAATTACATCTTTTAAAAAAGAATCTGCTTTTACTTGAATAAATTTTTGTGTCATAAAATCTTTTGCTAAAAATTCATGAGAAGAAGCAAAAGCTTTTACTATTTGGACATCATTTTCTGAAATAAGACCATAGTGATTTTCATCTAAGATAGGCATATGACGAATACCTAATTTTTTTATCATTTCTTCAATTTTTCATATTTCAGTTTTTCCTGAGACGGTTTTAGGAACAGGGGTCATGTAAGTAGAAACGTGCATTTTAATTCCTATCTTTTTAAAGTTTCTTAAAGATATTTTATTTGAAATTTGTTTCTTTAGTCAATCGTAAAAATTTAATAATAAAAATGATAATCATTATCATTAAGCGAAGTGTTTTTTGCATATTGGATTTTTGAATGGGAAAATTTTTCAGAGTAAATATTTGTTAAAATAAATTAATTATTTTTATAAATTTTTAAAATTTATTCTTGATAGTGACGAAAGTTAACTTTGATTTTGGTTATGATTTAGTCCTGTTTCGATCTGATAGTTGTATTACAGATTTGCTATAAAAGATTAATCGTTTTATATGTGGAAAAGGGAGAGTGTTTAGCTTAAATTATATGTTGCTTATTCACTGTTAATTTGACTTTATTTAGGAGAATTGCTCTATGTCAGCAAATTCTGGTTTTTTAACGAGTTCCATTGGTAAAAAATACTTTATGGCATTAACGGCAACTGTATGGTCGCTGTTTGTGATGGTGCACATGCTTGGTAATATTTTGATATTTGTCAGTGCTGAAGCATATAACAAATATTCACATGCATTAACTTCAAATCCAGTTATTTATTTAGCCGAATTATTTTTAGTGCTTGTTCTTTTGATACATGCCTTCACTGGTTTTACTTTATTCATTCGTAATAGATCAACAAAACCAAAATTTTATTCTGTTACTCCTGTAAGAGTGAAGTCTGCATCTATTTCATCTAGGACAATGATCTATACAGGAACAATTATTCTTGCATTTATTATCTGGCATTTAATTACATTCAAATGGGGTGAAATGTATTTTGTTACTTATGACGGTATCCAGATGCGAGATATATATAAATTAGTTGTAGAAAAATTTAAGGATCCTTTTTATGTTGCTTCTTATTCTGTAATTATGATTCTTATAGGCGTTCATTTATATCATGGTGTTCAATCTATTTTTCAATCGCTTGGAATAAGTCACCCAAGGTATAACAAATTTTTTAAATATTTTGGCTATACTTATGCTGTAGTTGTTGCTGCAGGTTTCTTTTCTCAACCAATTTACGTTTTTCTAGCAAGGTAACAAATTATGACATTCAACTTTGATTCAAAATGCCCTACAGGCCCAATTGAAGATAGATGGACAAATCACCGTTTTTCCTCAAAACTTGTAAACCCTGCCAATAGAAGAAAACATTCAATTATAATTGTGGGAAGTGGTCTAGCTGGAGCGTCAGCTGCCGCTTCGCTTGGGGAAATGGGATATCATGTAAAGTGTTTTTTTATTCATGATTCTCCACGTAGAGCGCACTCTATTGCAGCGCAAGGTGGAATAAATGCAGCGAAAAATTATAAAAATGATGGCGATTCAATATACCGCTTATTTTACGAAACAATAAAAGGCGGTGATTATCGTGCCCGTGAATCGAATGTGCATAGATTAGCGGAATGTTCTGTTCGAATTATTGACCATTGTGTTGCTTTAGGTGTTCCTTTTGCGCGGGAATATGGCGGTCTATTAGATACGCGTTCCTTTGGTGGGACACAAGTTTCTAGAACTTTTTATGCAAGAGGACAAACAGGACAACAACTTTTAATCGGCGCTTATCAAGCCATGATGCGGCAAGTTTCAGAAGGAAGTGTTGAAATGTATCCGCGCTCTGAAATGTTGGAACTTGTTGTAATTGATGGTCAGGCAAGAGGTATTATCGTTCGTAATTTGATAACAGGTGAACTTGGAGCGCATCATGCAGATGCTGTTGTTTTAGCAACTGGCGGATATGGGAATGTATTTTATTTATCCACCAATGCAAAAGCTTCTAATGCTACTGCTATTTGGCGTGCCCATAAAAAAGGTGCTTTATTTGCAAATCCTTGCTACACACAAATACATCCAACATGTATTCCAGTTTCAGGCGATCATCAATCTAAGTTAACACTCATGTCAGAATCACTTAGAAATGATGGGCGTTGCTGGGTTCCAAAAAATTTGAACGATACTCGTGCTCCAGTTCAAATTCCTGAGAATGAAAGAGATTATTATTTAGAAAGACGTTATCCAAGTTTTGGAAACTTAGTACCACGCGATGTGGCTTCAAGAGCAGCAAAATTAGAATGCGATAATGGACATGGTGTAGGCCCTTCTAAATTAGCTGTTTACTTAGATTTCCAAGATTCAATTAATCGTTTAGGCGAAGATAAAATTCGTGAAAAATACGGAAATTTATTTCAAATGTATGAAAAAATTACCGGTGAAAATCCTTATAAAACACCAATGCGTATTTATCCTGCAGTGCATTATACAATGGGAGGATTGTGGGTAGACTATAATTTACAATCTACAATTCCTGGTTTGCATGTTCTTGGTGAAGCTAACTTTTCAGATCATGGTGCTAACCGTTTAGGTGCATCTGCATTAATGCAAGGTCTAGCTGATGGATATTTCGTTATTCCGACAACATTAACTCATTATATTGGTGGTGCTAATTTACAAAAGATAACAACTGATAGGCCTGAGTTTAAAGAAGCAATGAATAATGTAAAAGAAAGAACTCAAAAACTTTTAGGAATAAAAGGAAGTAAAACAGTTGATCAATTCCATCGTCAACTAGGTCATATTATCTGGGATTACTGTGGAATGGCTAGAAATAAAGAAGGTCTTGAAAAAGCTTTAAAAGAAATTCCTAAAATTAAAGAAGAGTTTTGGCAAAATGTTTCCATTGTTGGCAATGGCGATCAATTAAACCAAGAACTTGAAAAAGCCGGACGAGTTGCCGATCTTATTGAACTTGGAGAAACTATGTGCCTCGATGCTCTTGCAAGAGAAGAATCTTGTGGAGGACATTTTAGAGAAGAGCATCAAACCCCAGATAATGAAGCAAAGAGAGATGATGTTAATTTTGCCCATGTAGCTGCT
The DNA here is from genome assembly GCF_009792895.1 of Pigmentibacter ruber. NCBI lineage: Bacteria > Pseudomonadati > Bdellovibrionota > Oligoflexia > Silvanigrellales > Silvanigrellaceae > Pigmentibacter > Pigmentibacter ruber. The sequence goes on along the minus strand of NZ_WSSC01000004.1, from coordinate 301,142 downwards.
TGGGAATTTAAAGGTGAAGGGAAAAAACCTGAAAGACATGTTGAAGAACTAAAATTTGAATATTGTCACCCAACTCAACGTAGCTATAAGTAAACAAAAAGGATTAAGACCTTATGGATAAATCAAATGCACATAAAATGATGACTTTACATTTAAAGGTTTGGAGACAATCAGGTCCGCACGCCAATGGAAAGTTAGTTGATTATGAACTAAATAATGTAAATCCGGATATGTCGTTCTTAGAAATGCTCGATATATTAAATCAAAAATTAATTCAAAAGGGTGAAGAACCTGTAGCTTTTGATCATGACTGTCGTGAAGGAATTTGTGGTTCCTGCTCAATGGTAATAGATGGCAATCCGCATGGACCACAAACATCAACAACAGCTTGTCAATTGCACATGCGCCATTATCAAGATGGTCAAACTATAGTGATTGAACCATTCCTTGCAAAAGCATTCCCTATTATTAAAGATCTAGTTGTAGATAGAAGCGCACTAGATCGTATTATTCAAGCTGGTGGTTATATTTCTGTAAATACAGGAAGTGCTCCAGATGGAAATGCAATCCCAGTGCCGAAAGAAAATGCTGATCTCGCATTTGATGCAGCAACTTGTATTGGCTGTGGAGCTTGTGTTGCTGCTTGTCGTAATGGATCCGCAATGTTGTTTCTTTCTGCGAAAGTGTCACAACTTTCTTTGTTACCTCAAGGGCAAGCTGAAAGTTCCCAGCGAGTAGCAAAAATGGTCTATCAAATGGATTCTGAAGACTTTGGTTCTTGTACCAATATGGGGAGCTGTGCAGGTGCTTGTCCAAAAGATATTAGCTTAGAAAATATTGCACGACTCAATAGAGAATTTATGAAGTCTATGATTTCTGGAAGAAAAAGTTATCCAGGACGTAAATTAGGATCAAGCGAAGGTTCACCTGCCTAAGAAAATTTTTTGTTATTTAGATAAAAAATCCATAGGAAAATATTTTATGGATTTTTTACTAGGTAAAAAAGAGAGTCAAATTTTACCTGTTTTATATCCACGATCAATAAGATTAAAATAAATTTAATAAAAAAATGTACTATAAATTGCAAAGGTAAACGTATGTTAAAATCATGTGTTAAGTTGCTTGTAATTTTCACTGCTTTT